>DASRZO010000335.1:0-3208 GCA_035686405.1 Pseudomonadales bacterium
TTGCGCGCGCTGCCTTCGACGACGCCGACGGCAGTGATGCGATCGCCATCGATCGCGATGTCTGCGTTGCGGCGCGGATTGCCGCTGCCGTCGACGACGGTGCCGCCGCGAATGATCAAGTCGTGCACGGTGTTCTCCTCCGGGTACGGGTGCTCAATGAATTTGCGGATCGGGCGACGTTAATGGATGTGATTTAGGTTGTCCACGAAGCGTGACGGCTCATCGTCCGGTCGATCGGCCGCGAATCCGGTCGAAGCCCTGCTTGATCGCGGCGAAGCGCGCATCCACCGCGGACTCGAACTCGGTGTCGGTGAATAGGTAGAGCCAGTCGTTCTCGATGCCCTCGCGCACCAGTTCGCCGACGTACAACGGATCGATGCCGCCGTCGACCCGCGTTGCCGTCGTCGCGGCGGATCCGCTCGTGCGGGCGGGCACCAGACCGAGCGCCGCGACTTCCGGTCGCGGCGGAACACTCGCTTTGGCGATGCGCTCGGGCACGTAGCTCATGCCGCTCGTTGCGAAGTTCGTCCGGATGTAGCCTGGACACAGAACGGAAACGCCGATTCCGTGTGACGCGAGCGTGTTTCGCATCCCCTCGCACAACGCGACGACGCCGTACTTCGAGACGTCGTAGAGCGGCGAGCCAGCGCCCGCGACGAGGCCGGAGATCGACGAGGTACAGACGATGTGGCCGCCTTCGCCGTGTGCCACGATCAGCGGGCTGAAAATCTCGATGCCCCAGATCACCGACATCAGATTGACCCCGAGCACCCAGTTCCAGCTGTTGTCGGTCCATCCGCCGCCGCCGACGCCGGCGTTGTTGACGAGCACGTGGATCTTTCCGAAGCGCGCGATCGTTGCTTCCGCGGCGGCCTGTAGTTCGGCCTTGAGTGAGACGTCCGCGGCTACACCGTGAACATCCGCGTTCATCTCGCGCAATGCGGCTACCGCGTTTTCGAGCGGCTCCCTTCTCAGGTCGCAGAGCATGACGTTCGATCCGGCTTGTGCCAGTGCCGTGGCGATTCCAAAACCGATGCCTGATGCCGCGCCGGTGACGAAGGCCGTCTTGCCGACTAGATCTTTCATTCGCGCGCCCCTTCCAGTTGCCGAATACAGACGATAGCTCGGGCGATCGATGTTGAGGGGGGGGGGGGGTAGATGCACATATCCCCTCCGCTCTATGGTTGGGAATACCGTAGCCGGGTGTTTAGTCGGACATCGAACTCGATTGCGCCATCGGGTTGGCATTTTGAGCGCACGAGCGGAGTGCGATGACTAGGCGGGGACAATTTCGATGACATCAGTAATGACTGGTAGATGCCTGTGCGAATCGCTCCGGTATAGGCTCGATGCGCCACCATTGTTCACGCACGCGTGTCATTGCCTGACCTGTCAGAAGATCACAGGAACGGCGTTTGGATTGACGATGCACCCTCCCTTCGGACACTCCTTCTTTCGACGAAAACTACGATATCGAGCGCACTTGGCCCGCAGAGAGTCTCGCGCGAGTGGAAACCGCGCTTAAGCGAAACGCGTGATATGCCCGGCGTTGGTCTTGGGGTTTTCGCGCGAACGTGATGCAAATTTCTGTGTGGATGTATCTATAACTCGGTCGATCGATGTTGATACTGTATGCATATACAGGTACAGTTCGCCCCCCGATCGACGAGATGCCATCGTGACGAACCCGACGAATCGCATCGTCAAAGGCCGCGGCGCCCTGTCGAATCCCGCGGGTCGTTTCGAAATCCGCATCACCGAGGTGTTCGACGACGGTTGGGGCGAAGACCCGACGCCGGACACGCAGCCCGCGACGCAGCTCTTCCCCGACAAGACGAAGAACATCATCGCGCACAATCAATCGCCGGACGTCGCGTTCGATCAGTCGATCAACCCGTACAAAGGCTGCGAGCACGGCTGCGTGTATTGCTTCGCGCGGCCGACGCACGCGTATCTCGACCTGTCGCCCGGCATCGATTTCGAAACGAAGATTTTCTACAAGACGAACGTGCGCGAGCGCATCGTCGAAGCCGTCGGCAAGCCCGGCTACGTCTGCAGTCCGATCGCGCTCGGGGCGAACACCGATCCGTATCAGCCGGTCGAGAAGCGTATGAAGATCACGCGCCAGATTCTCGAGACGCTCGCCGAATGGCGCCACCCGGTCACGATCGTCACGAAGGGCGCGTTGGTGCTGCGCGATCTCGACATCCTGCAACCGATGGCGGCGCAGGGTCTCGCGCAGGTGACGGTCAGCATCACCACGCTCGACAACCGACTGAAGACGACGCTCGAGCCGCGCGCGGCCGGACCGGCGGCGCGGCTACGCTGCGTGCGCGAGCTCAGGGCGGCCGGCGTTCCGGTCAGCGTGTTGATGGCGCCGGTCATTCCCGGCCTCAACGACGACGAGATCGAAGACGTCGCCGCGGCGGTCGCCGACGCGGGCGCGCGCAGTCTCGGGTACGTGCTGCTGCGCTTGCCGTACGAACTGAAGGATCTGTTTCGCGAATGGCTCGACGCGCACGTGCCGGACAAGGCGGGCCGCGTGATGAAGTTGCTGCGCGAAATGCGCGGTGGCCGCGACTACGACTCGCAGTGGGGCCAGCGGCAGAAGGGCACCGGTCCGCTCGCCGATCTATTGGCACGGCGCTTCGAACTCGCGCGCCGGCGCCACAACCTCGACGGCTCGCGCACGTTGAGCCTGCGCACCGATCTCTTTCGCGATCCGAACGCGGCGGAGCAGAGCGACATGTTCGGCTGAGCGCCAACGATCGCGCTCGGTCTCGCGATCGCGCGGGCGGTTCACCATAATCCCCGCTTCGTTCATCGAGGCGAACGCTGCGTTGAGTTCACAACGGTTCGAATTGACCTATCGAGAGCGCCCGGTCGTCGTCGAAGTCGTCGACGGTCGCGAGTTGGTGCTGCGGCTCGACGGTGTCGAACGCAAACGCCGCGATCGAGCCGGCGTCGATTGCGTCTATGTGTGGACCAACGTCGAACTGCATTGGGAGGAACACCACTTCATCGAAGCGCGGTGGTGGCCGGGCAGCGGACGCGTGCACGTCACGGTGAACGGCAAGACGCTGCTCGAGACGGCGGTCGAGGCGGTGGGTTGATCGATTTCCGGCGGGGCGATCGTTCAGTGCCGGGGTTTGAAGGCGCCGGAGACGCGGCGATCGATTTGCGGGAAACGCCGCAAGTACGTCCATGT
>DASRZO010000336.1:0-12425 GCA_035686405.1 Pseudomonadales bacterium
CTGGCGTTGGAGCGCCGCGTTCGCCGCGCGCGCGACGCGGCGACTGAAGCCTACGCGAGCGAACCCGATTCGAGTGAGGCGGAAGCCAAGGCGCTCAGAGCGCTTTGACGAACACGATTTTCGCGTCGCCCGGCGCGTAGAAGTCCTTCAGCTCGCCGGCGATCGTGTAGCCCATCGCGAGGTAGAACGCGCGCGTCGGCTTGTAGTTGTCGCGGCCGGCGGTATCGACCCACAGATGCGTGCAGCCACCGGCCCGCGCGCGCGCCTCGACTTCGTTGATCAGCAAACGGCCGACGCCGCTGCCGTGGCTGTTCGGATGTACTGCGATCCAGTACAAGTCCCAGCTCGATTTCGTCATCGAGTTGAAGCCGTAGATCGCATAGCCGAGCGTCTCGTCGCCTTCGTCGACGAACAGGAACTGATAGTCCGACGCTTTGCCTTTCGTCAGCCGATCGTCGACGAGCTCGACCGCAACCGTGATCTCTGCGGCATGGAACATGTCGGTCGCGGTCGTGATTTCCGCAACGCGTTCGCGGTCGCGGCGTTCGACTTCGGTACGCAGCGTCAGTGCTTGCATGAGCGCGGCAGCGTTCGTGAAGTATCGGGTAGAAGCATGTCAGCGGTCTCCGGCCGCGGCCCGGACGATGCGTTCGATCGCATCTTTATAGCGAATGCCACTGCGCGCAAGGGCCGCAGCGAATCCGGCGTCGGGCGTGAGGCACGGGTTCGCGTTCACTTCGAGAATCCAAGGACCGTCGCCGTCGACGCGGAAGTCGACGCGCGCGTAGCCGCCGAGTCGCAGTGCTTGAAACGCGGTGCGTGCGAGCGTCTCGAGGCGCGCGAGCAACGGCGCGTCGTCGGCGCGAAAGTCGAACGTGCGCGGCGTGTTCGCGAACTCGAACGAGCCTTCGTCCCACTTCGCGCGATAGCCGATCATGCGCGCTTTGCCGGGCGGAAATGCGGAGAAATCGATCTCGGCGGGCGCGAGCACTTCGGGTTCCGCCGGTCCTGCGAGCACCGATAGATTGAATTCGCGGCCGCGGATGAAGCGTTCGGCGAAGCACGGCCGGCCGAGCGCGCGCGAACGTTCGCGCACGGCGTGCCGCGCTGCGTCGAACGCGTCGCAGCGGACGATCGCGTCCTCTTCCAGACCCCTCGACGCATGTTCGAAACGCGCTTTGACGATGTAGTGATCGGCGCGAAACGGTCGTGTCGCGGCATCGTCTTCGACCCACTCGGCGGTCGGCAGGCCCAGCCGTGCGAGCAGCGCCTTCGCGACGCACTTGTCGTTCGCGAGCGCCATGCTCGCGGTGCGCGAACCGGTGTAGCGGATGCCGAGCCCGTCGAGCAGCGCCGGCACCGCGACCGCGGTCGCGTCGGACCCGGCCAGCGATTCGACGAGGTTGAAGACGAGCGGCGGACGCGCCGTCGTCAGGCGTTTCAGCAAATCGCCGAGATCGTTCGTCACCGCGTGTACGTCGACGGAGTGACCGACTTCGATCAACGCGTCTTCGATCGCGCGCGCCTGCAGCAGCGTGTCCTGCGCGTCGGGCGGCGCGTCGGACGGAACGGCGTCGTGGAGGAGGAGGATGTTCATGTCGTCGGACGCGACGCGGGTCGTTCGGAAGGGCGGCACTATAGTCCGCGTCGCGCCGACCCCGCCAGGCGCAGACTCGACGATGGACGGCTACGCCGCGCGGACGCGCGCCTTCGGAATGCGCGTCGCGGCGGAATCGACGATTGCGCGGATCAGTTCGACGTACGGCATGCCGATTGCGGTTGCGATCATCGGCAGGTCGGAGTGCGTCGGATGCAACCCTGCGAGCGGATTCACTTCGAGGAACATCGGGTTGCCGTTGGCGTCGCAACGAATGTCGACGCGGCCGCCGTCGCGGCAACCGAGCGCGATCCACGCGTCGAGCGCGATGCGTTCACTGCGCGCGACGAGCGGGTCGTTACTCGAGACGTGCCGGTAGTCGACGAGCGTTTCGCACTCTTCCTTGTTCACGTACGAGTACACGTCCGGTTCGGCGCCGCTCTTCAATACGATCTCGATCGAACCGATCGCGCGCGCGGCGGCGCCCGTACCGACGATGCCGACGGTGAATTCGCGACCGGGGAGGAACGTTTCGACCAGCACCGGTTGGCGGTAGCGATCGAGCAGTTCGTTCGCCACGCCGACGAGATCGTCATGCGATCGGACGACCGACTTCGGCGTCACCCCTTTGCCGGTGCCTTCGGCGATCGGTTTGGCGAGCATCGGGAACGGCAAACCCACTCGCGCGACGTCGCCCGGCGCTTCGATGATCGCGAAGTCCGCGGTCGGCACACCGGCGGTGCGCACGATCATCTTCGTCCAGCCCTTGTGCAGGCACAGTGAAGCGGCCAACGGATCGGCGAAGGTGTACGCGATGCCGTAGACGTCGAGAATCGCCGGCACCTGCGCTTCGCGGCCATATCCGGACAAGCCTTCGCAGATGTTGAAGACGAGATCCCAGCGGTCGCCCTTCGCGAGCCGGCCGATCAGCGAGCGCGCCGAGCCGATGCGGTCGACGCCGTGGCCGATCGATTCGATCGCGCCGGCGAGCGCGTCGATCGTGCCCGGCTGATCGAACTCGGCGGTTTCTTCGTCGCCGTACCCGAGCGCGAGATATTCGGCGCGCAGGTCGTAGGTGAGGCCGACGCGCACTACGCGGTCTCCGTCGCCACCGCGCCGGCCGGATCCGGATAGCGGTACGAATTCCCTTCGTAGTTGCGCAGGATCAAGTCGTCGCCGTCGCGGCCGACGACGTACCTCGGCTGCAGCGGAATCTTGCCGCCGCCGCCGGGTGCATCGACGACGTACGTCGGCACGCCATAGCCCGTCGTGTGGCCGCGTAAGCCCTCGATGATGTCGAGGCCGCTTTGGATCGACGTGCGGAAGTGTGCCGACCCCGAGATCGGGTCGCACTGATAGAGGTAGTACGGCCGCACGCGCATCAGCAGCAGCCGCTGCATCAGTTCCTTCATCGTCTCGACGTCGTCGTTGACCCCTTTGAGCAACACCGTCTGCGAGCCGATCGGAATACCGGCGTCGGCGAGGCGGGCGCACGCGTTGAACGCTTCGATGGTGCATTCGTCCGGATGCAGGTAGTGCACGCTCATCCAGATCGGATGGTGTTTACGCAGCACGCGCACCAGGCTCGGCGTGATCCGTTGCGGCAGCACCGCCGGCATCTTCGTGCCGATGCGGATGAACTCGACGTGCGGAATCTCGCGCAGCCGGCCGAGGATGTAGTCGAGCTTATCGTCGGCGAGTGCCAGCGGATCGCCGCCGGAGATCAAGACGTCGCGGATGGCCGGCGTATTGCGGATGTAGTCGAACATCGCTTCGAGCCGCGCATCCGACGGCGCCAGTTCGCCGTGGCCGACGACGCGCGAGCGCGTGCAGTAGCGGCAATAGGTCGTGCAGAAGTCGAGTGCGAGGAACAGCACGCGATCGGGGTAACGGTGCACGAGCCCGGGCACCGGGCTGTGGCCGTCTTCACCGAGCGGATCGTCCGCTTCACCGGGGCTGCGCAGGAATTCGCCGGTCACCGGGATCACCGTGCGGCGCAGCGCATTGTTCGGGTTCGTCGGGTCGAGCAGGCTCACGTAGTACGGCGTGATGCCCAACGGCAGCATCGAGCCGCCGTCGACGATCGCGCGACGTTCGTCGGCGGACAGTTCGAGCAAGTTCTCGAGCTGCGCGAGATTCTTGATGCGATTGCGCGACTGCCAGCGCCAGTCGGTCCATTCGGCGTCGGTCACCATCGGATAGTGCGCGCGACGGAAGACGCGGACGCGACGGCTTTCTCGAGGGGGACGTTGGCGGATCTTGGTACGGTCGAAGCGGGGATCGATATCGCGGTGGATGTACGGCGCCGGGCGTGCCGTGATGTTTCTGACTGAGATTTTTAAGGATTGCGTCGACGCGGATCGCGTGGGAGGTTGGTCGTCGTCGCTGACTGTGCCTTCTTTTTCTGTGGACACAGAGGCCCGTGGTTTCACCTATATCTCCTAGTTACGAATGTCCCGCCCTGATGGTCGGTGCTACCGACTTTGTTCGTGATGGGGATGCAGTCTGATGTCTGTCCATCGCGAGGGCGAGGTATTAGACAACTCTTCTTCGAGATTTGTCACCGGCCTCTCCGCATTTTTTGCGACGATGTACTTCATTCAAGGCGTCGGTGATCCGACGTCGGGTTTGATCGCGCAACCGGTGCGCGCGTTGTTGAAGAGTTGGGGCGACTCGGCGACGACGATCGCGGCATTCATGGGACTGCTCGCGCTGCCGTGGTCGCTGAAGCCGTTGTTCGGATTGCTGTCCGATCTGGTTCCGGTATTCGGATCGAGACGCAGGAATTACCTGTTAATTTCCAGCCTTTCCGCATCTGTCGGTCTCTTCGCGCTGTACGTTTTTCCGGTGCCGGACGGTGCGCGCTGGTGGCTGCTCGCGTGGTTGCTGCTGCCGACGATCGGCATCGCGTTCGGCGACGTGTTGGTCGATGCGCTGATGGTCGAGGTCGGTCAGCCGCGCGGTCTGACCGGTCGCTTGCAGTCGGTGCAATGGAGCGCGGTGAACGTCGCGCTGCTCCTCACCGGCGTCGTTGGCGGTTACCTGTCGAACCTCGACCGAACGAATGCCGCGTTCCTCGTCTGCGCGATCTTGTGGGCCGCGAGCTTCGTGCTCGCGTATCGCTACGCGCGCGAAGCGCCGCCGGCGGAACAACCGAGTACGGCGCGGCTGCGCGCTTCGCTCGTCCACGCGCTCGGCCGACCGGGGCTGATGACCGTGTGCGGGATTCTGTTTTTGTGGAGCTTCAATCCGCTGTGGGTGTCTGTGCTGTATCTGCACATGACGCAGACGCTCGGGTTCGACGAGCAGACGTACGGCAACACCTACTCGGTCTTCTCGGCCGGGAGCGTCGCGGCGAGTCTCGTGTACGGCTTCTATTGCCGGCGCGTCCGCATGGGTGTGTTGGTGCACGCGTCGATCGCGCTGGGTCTTCTCGCGAACCTCGTCTATTGGCATCTCGCCGGCTTGTCTGCCGCATACGCCGTTTCGTTCGTCGGCGGCGCTGCGTTCATGACCGGCATGTTGATTCAACTCGACGTTGCGGCGCGGCTGGTGCCGGTCGAGGTCGCGGCAACCGTATTCGCGTCGTTGATGGCGCTGACGAACTTGGCCGGTTCGCTGTCGGAGGCGCTTGGCGGCTATGTGTACGAAAAGCTAGGCGCAGGTCCGACGGCATTCGACGCGGTTGTCGTAATATCGGTCGCATGCGCGGCGAGCTGCTGGTTGCTGTTGCCGCGATTGAAGCGCGAGGTCCCGCAATGGTGGGTATGAGATCGGTGGCGATGGTGGTCGGCGCGCTGCTGCTGGGCGCGATGGCGAACGCCGACTCCCTGTCGGCCACCGGGTCGCCGTCGGCCCCTTCGCCGGCCGCGAAGAATCTGCCGTACGACGAAGCGGCCGACGCGAGCGCCGACGTCGCTGCGGCGCTCAAGCGCGCGGCGACGGAAGGCAAGGCGGTATTGCTGACGTTTGGCGCCAATTGGTGTCCCGACTGCCGCACCCTCGGAACGGCGATGACGACGCCGCCGCTGCGCGACTCGATCAACGCGCGCTATGTCGTCGTCGATATCGACATCGGCAACTGGAACAAAAACCTCGACATCGTGGAGCGTTACGGCAACCCGATCGCCAAGGGGATCCCGTCGATCGTCGTCGCCGACGCGCACGGCGCGGTGCTGTACGCGACCAAAGCCGGCGAGTTGGCCAACGCGCGGCGTATGGGCAGCGACGCTTTCGTGAAGTTCTTCACCGGATTGCCGCCTGCCGTTCAGTGAGGGCCGCGCGTGGAGTAGTATGCGCGCCCGTCGCATCCGCCGTCGGACGCGACTACATGGAGGTTCGATGATCAGGACGAACTGGGTTCGCGCGGTGTCGATCGCACTCGGCTGTGCGGTCGGCGCGGTCGATGCG
This sequence comes from Pseudomonadales bacterium, assembly GCA_035686405.1. Taxonomy (GTDB): domain Bacteria; phylum Pseudomonadota; class Gammaproteobacteria; order Pseudomonadales; family Azotimanducaceae; genus DATJGR01. The sequence goes on from DASRZO010000336.1 coordinate 6,008, forward strand.
TCGACATTCATTTTGCCGGACGCCAACGAGGGTATGGTCGGCGAGCCGGTCGCGCTGACCGTCACGTACGACGATCGGTTCTCGACGCTCGCGATGAAATACGACCTCGGCTTCGAGGAGATGCGCCACGCGAACCCCGACGTCGATCCGTGGATTCCCGGCGAAGGCGCGCGCGTGGTGTTGCCGACGCGGTTCATGCTGCCGCCCGGGCCGCGCGAAGGCATCATCATCAACTTGCCGGAATATCGCCTCTACTATTTCCCGAAGAATTCCGGGACGGTGATGACATTCCCGATCGGCATCGGCCGCACCGGATTCCAGACGCCGACGACGACCGCGAAGATCGTCTCGAAGATCGTCAATCCGAGTTGGTATCCGACGAAGGCGCACCGCGAAGAGCATGCCGAGATGGGCGACGTGCTACCGCTCGTCGTGCCGCCGGGTCCGGACAATCCGCTCGGCGCGCTCGCGATCCAGCTGACGATTCCGGGTTACTTCCTACACGGCACCAACAAGCCGTTCGGTGTCGGCCAGCGCGTCAGCCACGGCTGCGTGCGGTTGTACCCGGACGACATTCAGACACTGGCGGCGGCGGCGCCGATCGGTACCGAGGTACGCATCATCGATGCCCCGATCAAACTCGCGTGGCACGACGGTGTGTTGTGGATGGAGTCGCATCCGCCGCTCGAGTCCGAACCGGACATGGCGAAGATGACTCAGTTGGTCAACCGGGCGACTGCGGGGAAGCGTGTCGAAATCGATTGGACACGCGCAGAAGAAATAGCCCGGACATCCACTGGAATGCCCGGGCCGATTTCGAGTCAGCTACGCTGACGGAGTTACTTGCGGTTGCAGCAGGTTTCGCTGACGCGCTTCGCGCGGTCGTTCGCTTCCTGCGCAGCAGCCAGCGCCTTGTCGGCAGTCGCTTGCGCGTTCGCGATCCCTTGCACGTTCTGGTTCTGAGCCGCTTTCGCTGCGCTCATCGCGTCCGCGGCCGCCTTTTCGTTCGCGGTCACGCGCGCCGACAAATCGGCGATTTGTTTTTTGGTGGCGTCGCTCTCGCAACCGGTTGCAAGGGCGACCAGCACGCCGAGAACCAACAGTTTTGTTTTCATAAAACGTCGTCCTTTTTTGTGGGTGGGGTGGAACGGGCGCCAAGGTTAACACATCGAATGCCCGAGTTAAGAGGGTTTCCCGAAATTGACTAGGGGTTCCGAGACGGAAATGCAGTGGCGCGTGCTGCTCGAGCGACTCGGCGGATTGTTGGGCAGCGTCGACTCTGATCGATTGTCGGGCGCGCGACTGGATACGTCCGTTCAGCACGCGACGTTGCCCGTTTCGTCATGCATCGATGTCGCGCTGGCGCTATGCGTGGGTCCGACAGCGCACGTACGCGCACCGATCGAGGGCGTGAAGTCGCAACTGCACTGGCGTCGGAACGCCGCGTATTCGAATTCGGAATTCCTGGACGGCTATGGCTACTGCGAATTGATCGGACCGGCGGGCCACGTGCGCGAGGCCGCGTTCGCGCTCGGGCTTTTGTTGCTCGCGCCGCACGTGACGTATCCGGAGCACGCGCATCCGGCACGCGAAACGTACGTCGTCGTCGCCGGGCACGCGCAATGGCGACAGGGCGACCGCGTGTGGCGGATACGCGTGCCGGGCGAGCGGATCGAGCACGCGGCGAACGAGCCGCACGCGATGCGCACCGAAGCGGAGCCGTTGCTCGCTGCGTATCTTTGGCACGATCATCTGCACGAAGGCGCACGCCTGACGGGCTGAAGCGCGGAGGTGACCGATGGTCGACGTCGCAGGGCTGATCAATCTCTCGCGTTATCCGCTGACGCAGCCGGATTCTCCGGTGCTCGCCGAACGCATCGCCGAGCTGCGCGCGTCGCTCGCCAGGATCGGCGCGGCCGAAGCGCCGCAGTTCTTGTCGATCAGCGGCCTCGCGCGTTGCATCGCCGACGCCGAAACGCTGGCGCCGCACCATTATAAAAGCGTTGGTAGAGGCACCGCGTATCTCGAAGAGCCGGGCACGCAGTGGGCGGCCGGCCATCCGCGCGCGACGCGCGGCCGTTACAGCGTCGGCGTCGTCGCCTACGACCAGTTCCCGGACGATTCGCCGGTGCGCTGCTTCTACGAGTGGGCGCCGGTGATTGCATTCGTCTCGGCGGTGCTCGGACGCGCGCCGCTGTATCGCTACGCCGATCCGCTCGGGGCATTGAACCTCGCCGTGATGGGCGACGGCGACGAACTACAGTGGCACTACGATCAAACCGACTTCGTCGTGTCGTTGGCGCTGCGCGATGCGGAGACCGGCGGCGACTTCGAAGTCGCACCGAAGCTCCGCTCGGACACCGACGAGAATTATCCCGGCGTCGCGCGCGTACTCGCAGGCGAACGCGACGCGGTGACGCGCTTGCCGATGACCCCCGGTACGCTGCTGATTTTCGCGGGCCGCCATTCGCTGCATCGCGTGAGCCCGATCGCCGGCCGCACCGAACGGTTGGTCGCGTTGCTCGGTTACGACACGAAGCCCGGCACGAAAAGCACGCCGCACCTGCAGCGCAGTCGCTACGGCCGCGTCGCCTGAGCGTCGAGGCCGTCGCGACGATCACCGTCGTTTGTCGATCGCATCGCGACTTCCGCCGTGCCGCGTTCACTTTTGAAAATGTTCGAGCACCTCGGTCTCGCGCCGCGCGTCGGCGATCCACGCTTGCAGCGCCGGTAGCGCGAGGATCGCGTCGGCGTACGCGCGCGCCGTCGCCGGCAAGTCGACGGCGTAAGCGGTGAAGCGCAACACGACCGGCGCGTACATCGCGTCGGCGATGCCGAACTCGCCGAATAGGTACGGCCCGGGCGCCGCGTGCGCGTCGCGGGCTTGCGTCCAGATCTCGACGACGCGGGCGATGTCGGCATCGAGCTCGGCGTCGCGCGGTACCGGTGCCGGCGTGCGGCGGCAGTTCATCGGCATCTGCGTGCGCAGCGTCCGGAAACCCGAGTGCATCTCGGCGCTGATCGACCGCGCGCGAGCGCGGTCGCGCACGTCGGCCGGCCAGCAGTGCAGCGCCGGGTGGCGCTCGGCGGCGTATTCGCAAATGGCGAGCGAGTCCCACACGGTGAGATCGCCGTCCTCGAGCATCGGCACCTTGCCGTATCGTGCGCGCCCGGCCGGTGCGCGCGCCTGAATCGCGGCTTTGCTGTTCTGTTGGTACAGCGGGATGCGAATTTCGTCGAACGCGATGTCTTTGACCTTCAGCAACAGCCACGGTCGCAACGACCACGACGAATAGTTCTTGTTGCCGATCACCAGCACCGGGCGGGCCATCGCAGGCGCCTCCTGAACACGACGGGCGGTGGAGTATACTGCGCCGCCGTCCCCAACCTTCGAGCAACCCCCTTGCCCCAATCCCGCGTGAATTTCCATGGCCGTTGACATCGACGATCGCAATCTCGCGGTCTTCTGCGATTTCGAGAACGTCGCGCTCGGCGTGCGCGATGCGAAGTACGCGAAGTTCAACATCCGCCACGTGCTCGAACGGTTGTTGGTCAAAGGCAGCATCGTGGTGAAGAAGGCGTATTGCGATTGGGAGCGATACAAGGAATTCAAAGCGACGATGCACGAGGCGGCATTCGAGCTGATCGAAATCCCGCACGTACGGCAATCGGGCAAGAATTCGGCCGACATTCGCATGGTCGTGGACGCGCTCGACCTCTGCTACACGAAGGAACACGTCGATACGTTCGTCATCGTCAGCGGCGACTCCGATTTCTCGCCGCTCGTCAGCAAACTGCGCGAGAACAACAAGACGGTGATCGGCGTCGGCGTGAAGAATTCGTCGTCGGATCTCCTCATCAGCAACTGCGACGAGTTCATCTATTACGACGATCTCGTGCGGCAGGAGGAGTCCACGAGCCGGAAACGCCGGCGCCGCGCGCCGAAGAAGCCCGTCGAAGCGGGCGTCGAGAAAGCCGACGACAAGCTCGACGAGAAGGCGGACGACAAGGCCGACGAGAAAGGCGACACCGACAAGGCCGACGAGAAGCCCGCGAAAAAAGACGAGGCGGCGAAGCTGCAGGAAGCGTTCGACCTCGTCCTCGAAACGACCGACGCGTTGATCACCGAACGCGCGCCCGGCGACAAACTATGGGGCTCCATGATCAAACAGGCGCTGCGGCGGCGCCGGCCCGGCTTCAACGAGCGCTACTACGGCTTCGCGTCGTTCAACGATCTGCTCGAAGAAGCGCAACACCGCGGCCTGCTCGAGCTCGAGGCGGACGAGCGTTCCGGCGGCTACACGGTGCGCCGTCTCACCGACGAGGACTGACGCGATGCGGCGAGCGTTCGCGACGCGGCTCGCGTGCGTCGCCGTTTGGGTCGTGGTCGGTGGCTGCGGCGACAAAGGCGCGCCGCCGGCTGCACCTGCCGCACCGAGCTCCGCGGCAACGCCGGCCGAAACCGCAGCTCCGCCGCCGCCCGTGCTACCGGCGTCGAACGAACCCGCGCCGCCGAAGGTACAGCTGCCGACCGGCGTCACCCCGACGGCGTATCAACTCGACTTCGAGGTCTTGCCGCAGCGCGAGACATTCAGCGGGCGCGCCCGCATCACCATTCGCTTCGACGCCGCGACCGACGGCTTCTTCCTGCACGGCCGCGGGCTCGACGTCGACTCGATCGCGTTGCGCGCCGGCGATGCGACGATCGCGGCGACGTATCGACAGGCAACGCCTGACGGCGTCGCTCGGGTGACGCTCGCGCGTACGATCGAACCGCAGACCGCCGAACTCGACGTTCGTTATCACGCACGCTTCAGCCGACTGCTCGAAGGGCTCTTCCGCGTACAGCGCCGTGGCGACTGGTATGCGTTCACGCAATTCGAACCGATCGATGCGCGCGGCGCGTTCCCGAGTTTCGACGAACCGCGCTTCAAGACGCCGTTCCGGCTGTCGATCGTCGCACCGAAGGGCGTCACCGTTGCGAGCAATTCGCCGATCGCCCGCGTCGATGCGTTGCCGGACGACACGCAGCGCGTGGTGTTCGAACCGACGCCGCCGTTGCCGACGTATCTGCTTGCGTTCGCGGTCGGTCCGTTCGACGTCGCCGACGGCGGCAAACTCGACGGTGCGTCGGCGGTGCCGCTGCGCGGACTCGCGGCGAAAGGGCGCGGTCCGGAATTTCGCTATGCGCTGGCGAACGCCGGCGATTTCGTCGCGTTGCTCGCGGACTATTTCGGCCAACCGTATCCGTTCGCGAAGCTCGATCTCGTCGCGGTGCCGGGGCAAGCGGGCGCGATGGAGAATCCGGGTCTCGTCACGTTCGCCGAATACGTGATGTTGTTCGGCGAGCGTCCGCCGTTGCCGCAGCAACGCGCGTTCGCCGACGTGACCGCGCACGAACTCGCGCATCAATGGTTCGGCGATTCGGTGACGATGGCCTGGTGGGACGATCTGTGGCTCAACGAAGCGTTCGCCGATTTCATGAGCGCGAAGGTCGTACAGACATGGCGGCCGAGCTATCACGCCGACGAAGGCTTGGTGCAATCGTCGTTGGCGGCGATGAGTGCCGACAGCCTCGCGAACGTGCGCCGCATCCGCGAACCGATCGAGGACTTCAACGACATCAACAACGCGTTCGACGGCATCACGTACGCGAAAGGCGCCGGCGTGCTGAACATGGTCGAAGGGTTCATCGGCGAGGAGGCGTTCCGCGACGGCGTTCGCGCGCACCTGAAGGCGCACGCCGGCGGCTCGGCGAACATGAGCGACTTGGTCGGCGCGTTGGTCGAGTCGTCGGGGCGCGGCGAACTCGGCGGCATCATGCAGACGTTCACCGAGCAGCGCGGCACGCCGACGATCGACGTGGCGCTGCGCTGCGGCAACGGTCCGGCAACCGTGACGCTGACGCAGCGTCGTTACCTGCCGCTCGGTTCGACGGCGAATCCGCAGCAACTATGGGACGTGCCGGTGTGCATGCGCATCGGCGTCGTCGACGGGGTGCGCGAGCAATGCGCGGTGTTGACGCAACCGAGCACCGACGTCGTGCTCGACGGCGTCGACGGCTGCCCGACGTGGTTGCTGCCGAACCGCGACGGCCGCGGCTATTACCGCTGGCACCTGGACGAGACGCGGCTCGATCGGCTGGTCGCGGCGATGTACAGCGCGCTGACGCCGAGCGAGCGGCTCGTGCTCGCCGACAGTTTGGTCGCGGGCGTCGCGGCCGGCGGCGCGGATCTGTCGGCGTTCTTCGCGCGCGTGCCGCAGTTGCTGAAAGGCCGCGAGCGCTACCTCCTCACGAGTCCGATGCCGATCTGGCGCGCGCTGCAGACGTTCGTGCTCGACGACGCGGGTCGTGCGGTTTCGCGCGCACGCATGCGCGACGCATATGCGCCGGTGCTTGGCGAACTCCGCCGGCGCG
>DASRZO010000337.1:0-3918 GCA_035686405.1 Pseudomonadales bacterium
TCGCGCCACCGATAGCGCCGGCCCCGAACGGCAATCCGTCGAAGCGCACGCGGCGCCGTCACACGACGTGCGTCGAGGCGGCTCACAGCAACGCGACGCCGGACACGTAGACGTGTCCCCACAGCACGAGCGCGTACAGCGCGATGCCGGCGACGAACGGCGCGATCAATTCGCGGACGACGAGGCGATTGCGGCCTTGCGCGATCGCCGCGAACGGCACGTTCGAGGTCGCATGCGCGAACGCGGTCCACGCAGCACCCATCGTGCGCGCTTTTTTCGCGTCGATGAGATACGTCCCCCATAGCGACAACGTGCCGAGGCTGCCGAAGAACAGCAAAGACGCGACGTCGCCGTTCGCGAGCACGTGCGCCGCGGCCCACATCACCACCGACCACTGGAACGGATGCCGCGTGATGCGCAACATGCCGGCGCCCTCGCCGACCTGACCGACCGTCGCCTCCTGACCGACCGCCGTCGGATTGCGCGTCATGAAGCCGCCCAACATGAACATGAAGGCGAACGGCATCACGACGAACGGGATGTGCCGCAGCGCCGGCGTCGGCGCCCACACGAACTGCGCGTGCGATGCATGGTTGAACGCGACGATCAGCCACACCAGCGTCACCGCCGCGAGCACCGAATAGAGCCCCAAGTACGCGCGCTCGCCGATGCGCCCGACCAACGTCGCGCGCAACGGCGTACTGCTGACGCCGAGATGCGTCGCGACGAACGCGATGCCCGCCAATGCCAACTCACCCATCGCGCATACCTCCCATTCGCCGTTCACCCGAGAGTTCGCGGTCGATTCTGCGCCTTCGCCGCGGCCGTACAAGCGACGACACGGCGTCGAGCCACGGGTTAGAATTTCCAGCGATTTCATCGAGGGGAAAGACAATGCAAGACGTTTCCGGAAAAGTGGCGTTCATCACCGGCGGCGCCAGCGGCATGGGGCTCGCGATGGCGCGGTCGTTCTCGGCGGCCGGCATGAAGGTGGCGATCGCGGACATCGAGCAGGCCGCGATCGATCGCGTCCTCGTCGAGTTCAAGAAGACGAACGCGAAAGTGATCGGCCTGCAGGTCGACGTGACGAATCGCGATGCGATGGAGAAGGCGGCGCGCGACACGATCGCCGCGTTCGGCAAAGTGCACGTCGTCTGCAACAACGCCGGGGTCGCGGTCGGCGGACCGGTCGACGCGATGAGCTACAAGGACTGGGACTGGGTGATGAAGGTCAACTTGGACGGCGTCGTCAACGGCGTTCAGACGTTCGTCAACCGCATCAAGTCGCACGGCGAGGGCGGTCACTTCGTGAATACCGCGTCGATGGCCGGCCACCTGGCGATTCCCGGACTCGGCGTCTACAACACGACGAAATTCGCCGTCGTCGGCATGTCCGATACGATGCGAGCGGACCTCGCGCCGCACAACATCGGCGTCTCGGTGCTGTGCCCCGGCGTCGTGTCGACGAACATCTTCAATTCCGGACGCAACCGCCCCGACGAACTCAAAGCCGACACCGACACCGCGTCGCTGGTGTTGTCGGCCGACGTGCCCGACGCAGAACGCGCCGCGCGCATGCAGGCGATCATCGCCGACGCACTCGACCCTGCCGTCGTCGGCGACATGGTGCTCGCGGCGATCCAGGCGAACGATCCGTACATCTTCACCCACCCGAACCTGAAGGCGATGGTCGACGAGCGCAATGCGGCGATCAGCGCCTCCTTCGCGCGCTGGGCGCAATATCGCAAAGAGCACGGCGTGTAGCGCTCGACCCGCCTTCGGCGCAGCCCGTCGCGTCTGCTCGAAGCGAAGGCTCGTAGCCTAAGGCTCGTAGCGAAGAGGCTCGTAGCGAAGAGGCTCGTAGCGAAGGCTCGTAGCGAAACGTCCCGCAGCGAATACGGAGTACACGATGAATCGATTGAAAGGAAAGACGGCGCTGATCACCGGCGCCGCACGCGGCCTCGGCGCCGCGATCGCGCGCCGCTTCGTCGAAGAAGGCGCAACGGTCATCATCAACGACTTGAACCTCGACGCGGCGCGCAAGACCGCGCAGGCGCTGAACGGGCTCGCGTTCGCGGCGAACGTCGCGGACTCGAGGGACGTCGCGAAGATGTTCGCCGACATCCGCAAGGCGACGCCGCGCCTCGACATCCTCGTCAACAACGCCGGCATCAGCGGGCTCGAAGGCCGCAACGACAACAACGAGCGCCTCGCCAAATTCATCCAGCGCGCGGAGAAGGCGAGCCGCGGCGAACCCGTCGAACCCGACAACGGCACGATCGAAGAGACCGACGAGGATTGGCACCGGATGATGGGCGTGCACGTCGACGGCACCTTCTTCTGTTGCCGCGAAGCGTTGAAGACGATGACGGCGCAGAAGTCCGGCGCGATCGTGAACATGGGCAGCATCATGGGCACGTTCGGGCGCGGCGGCGGCACCGCGTATTGCACCGCGAAGGCCGCGATCCTCGGCTTCACGCGGTCGCTCGCGCACGAAGTCGCCGACCGCAACATTCGCGTCAACGCCATCGCGCCGGGCTGGATCCTCACCGACATGACGTCGCCGTTCGAAGTGATGCACCCGATGCTCGCGGCGCAGACGCCGCAAGGCCGCATCGGCGAACCGGACGACATCGCGTGGGCCGCAGTGTATCTGGCGAGCGACGAAGCGAAGTTCATGACGGGACAAGTCGTGTCGCCGAACGGCGGCTGGTACATGAGCCAGTGAAGCACTGCGGCGGCGGCCTCGACGCCGCCGGCATGTTCGCCGCCGCCCGTTCGCTCGTCGGATCGTTCGCTGCCGCCGTCGACGATCCGCGGACCTGCCCGAGTCGAGCATTCGCGTGGCGGCCGACGCGGCTCGGTCGATCCGTTAGACGATCGTGATCAGCGCGTCGAGCACTTCGTTCGGTCGTTCCGACAACATCGCGTGACCGGACCCCGCGAGCGTCACGACGCGCGCGTTCGCGATCTTCGCCGCGACGTCGCGGCCGGCGCGCGCCGGCGTCATCTGATCCTGATCGCCGACGATCACGAGCGTCGGCGCCGCGATCGCGCTCGGATCGCCTCGGTACGCGTTGCACGCCGCGAGATCGGCGTAATGCACGCCGGGCGGCATGCGTTCGATCAACCGTTCGCCGGTGCCGAGCATCCAAAACCCCGGGTTCGGATTGCCGCCGAGTCGCGCGCGCGCACTGTGGCTCCAACCGTTCGCCATGTCGGTCGCCGCGTGATCGTTCGCTTTCGCCGCCGCCAGGAATCGCTCTGTGACGGCCATCGGCACCGACGTGCCGAGCAACGCGAGCGCGCGCACGCGCAGTGGATGTCGCGTCGCGAACGCCTGCGCGATCAACGCGCCCATGCTGTGGCCGACGATCGCAGCGACGTCGACATCGGTCGCGTCGCATACGCGCGCGAGCCAATCGGCCAATGCGTCGATCGTCTCGAGCGCGGGAGGCGCGCTGCGGCCGTGGCCCGGTAGATCGGGTGCGATCACGCGATAGCCGTGCCGCGCGAAGTAACGCGCCGGCATCACCCACACCGTGTGATCGTGTGCGGCGCCGTGCAAGAAGACGACCGATTTCGCCGCGTCGCTCGGTGGACGCGCACCGCCGGTACCGATGAATACCGTGCGGCCGTCGATCGTGATGTGCATCGTCATGCCGACTCGTCAACCGACCGCGCGTTGCGCACGACTCAAGCCCCGGTCGAGGTCCGCGACGAGGTCGTCGGCGTCTTCGAGCCCGATCGACAATCGCACGAGGCCCTCGCCGATACCCGCTGCGCGCAATGCGTCGGCGTCCATGCGGTGGTGCGTCGTGCTCGCCGGATGGATCACCAACGACTTCGCGTCGCCGACGTTCGCGAGATGCGAGAACAGCGCGAGGTTCTCGATGAACGCGCGGCCCGCCGCGCGGC
>DASRZO010000338.1:0-2807 GCA_035686405.1 Pseudomonadales bacterium
TCGGGCTCGGCATCGACTACGGCATCTTCTTGCGCCATGGCCGCACGGCGCTCTCGACCGCGGTGCTTTCGGTGACGCTGTCCGCGATCACCACGTTGCTCGCATTCGGGCTGCTCGCGTTCAGCGCGACCCCGTTCATTCGCAGCATCGGCGCGACACTGCTGTCGGCAATCACGCTCTCGTGGTTATTCGCGATGCTCGCGTGCGTCCCGGGTGCGCGCACCGACGAGTCGTCCGAGGCGCACGTCGAGGCGACATCGACATGAAGCGTGCCGCGCGACTCTGTGCGATCGTCTGCGTGGTTGCCGCTTCATGCACTGCGCACTCGCCCGCCAACCCGGCACATCCCAGCGCGGCGAATCCTGCGATCTCCGGCCGTTGGCCGTTGCTCGCGCCGGATTCGCTCGGCCGCTCGGTACAGGTGAAACAGGTCCTGCATGCCGCGTTCGACGGCCACACCGTGGATCTGCAATGCGTTTTGACGGTCGAACCGCAACGCCTATCGATCGTCGGCTTGAATGCACTCGGCCTGCGCGCGTTCACCGTCGGCTACGATGGCACTCGCATCGACGAGAAGCGCGCCCCGCAAGTGCCCGCGACGGTCGGCGGCGCGCGCCTGCTCGACGACGTGCAGCTCGCCTACTGGCCGTTGCCGGCGTTGCAAGCGGTCCTGGCGCCGGCAGGTTGGACCGTCGTCGAACCGTTCGCGGGAACGCGGCGGTTGCTGCGCGGAGAATCACTCGTTGCGGAAGTGCATTACGCCGACCCCGACCCGTGGGCCGGACGCGTGTGGCTCGCGAATTTCGAGGATCGCTACAGCCTGTCGATCGAGACCAGTCCTCTGTAACCGTCAACCTTCGCGCCGAGCGCGCCGGTATCGACGCACCTCAGCTCAGTCGGCGGAAGATCAGCGACGTATTGATGCCGCCGAACGCAAAGTTGTTGCTCATCACGTACTCGCAGTCGAGTGCGCGGCCCTCGCCGACGATGTAGTCGAGCGGCGCGCATCGCGGATCGACGGTCTCCAGATTCAGTGTGGGGTGGTACCAACCGTCGCGCTGCATTTCCACCGCGACCCACGCTTCGATCGCACCGCAGGCGCCGAGCGTATGGCCGGTATAACTCTTCAGTGCGCTGATCGGCATCTTCGAACCGAAGAGCCCGGACGTCGCTTCGCTTTCGGCGACGTCGCCGCGGTCCGTCGCCGTGCCGTGCGCGCTGACGTAACCGACTGCACTCGGGTCGAGCCCGGCATCCGCGAGCGCAAGCCGCATGCAAGCCTGCATCGTTTCGCGTTCTGGCTGGGTCACGTGCGCGCCGTCGGCGTTCGTACCGAAACCGACGACCTCGGCGTAGATCGGCGCACCGCGTGCACGCGCGTGTTCGTACTCTTCGAGTATCAGCGTCGCGGCGCCCTCGCCGACGACGAGCCCGTCGCGCGCCGCGTCGAACGGCCGCGGCGTCGATTGCGGCTCCGCATTGCGCGTGCTCGTCGCGTACAGCGTGTCGAACACCGCGACTTGGGTCGGGCTCAGTTCCTCGGCGCCGCCGGCGATCATCGCGACTTGCTTGCCGTATCGGATCGATTCGTACGCGTAGCCGATGCCTTGGCTGCCGGACGTGCATGCGCTCGACGTCGTGATCACGCGGCCGCGCACGCCGTAGAAGACGCATAGGTTCACCGCCGTCGTGTGCGGCATCATCTTGATGTACGACGTCGCGCTCAGCCCCTCTGTGCTGTGGTTCAGCATCATTTGGCCGAAGTCCGCAATCGCCGGCGGGCTGCCCGACGACGACCCGTAGGCGATGCCGATGTCGCCGCTCGCGAGCAGCGGGTCACCGAGCAGCTTGGCGTCGTCGAGCGCAAGTTCGGTCGCGCGCGTCGCGAGCAGCGAAACGCGGCCCATGCTGCGGATCGCCTTGCGCGCGTAATGCTCGGGCCGGTCGAAACGCTCGATCGGCGCGCCCAACTTGGCGCCGAGCCCTTCGTAATCGTTCCAATCCGGTATCGTCCGAATGCCCGAGCGCCGAGCCCGCAGATTCGCGACCACCTCGTGCCAATCACAGCCGATCGGCGTCAAGCCGCCCATCCCCGACACCACGACGCGTTTCACGCAAGCCCACCGTTCACCGAGATCACCTGGCGCGTAATGTACGCGGCGTCAGGCCGGAACAGAAATGCGACGACCGCGGCGACTTCGTCCGGCGTTCCCAATCGCCGCAGCGGCACCATCGCCTCGACCATGGCGTTGGGAATCTCGCTCGTCATGTCGGTCGCGATCAAGCCCGGCGCGACGCAATTCACCGTGATCTCGCGCTTCGCCAGTTCGAGCGCCAGCGACTTCGTCGCCGCGATGATGCCGGCCTTCGCAGCGGCATAGTTCGTCTGACCGCGGTTACCCATGATCCCCGACACCGACGACAAGGTGACGATTCGCCCTGGTTTGCGTCGCCGCACCATCGGCATCACGAGCGGATGCAGCACGTTGTAGAAGCCGTCGAGATTAGTGTGTACGACGCGGTCCCACTGCTCGCCAGACATCGCCGGAAACGCGTTGTCGCCGGTCAACCCGGCATTGCAGACGACGCCGTAGTACGCGCCGTGGCGTTCGATGTCGGCGCCGATCTGCTCCGCACACGCTGCGCGATCGGCGACATCGAAACACAGGATCCGGCCGTTGCGCCCAAGCCGGACGATCTGGTCTTTGATCGATTCCGCTTCGGCCGCGCTGCGATGGTAGTGCACGACGACGTCGAAACCGTCGCGCGCGAGACGCAACGCCGTCGCGCGACCGATGCCGCGGCTG
>DASRZO010000339.1:0-2823 GCA_035686405.1 Pseudomonadales bacterium
CGCTGCGATCAAATCCCGGCGCGCCTTGATCCACGGCACCGGCGGCACGTAGCCGGCGGCGCGCGCGCGGTCCAACGCGGCCTCGCCGAGGCGTTCCATTTCCTGCCGCGGTCGGCCGGTGCCGATCAACCGCCAATAACAGAAATACTGCCACCAGTAGACGCGGGCATAGCCGGGATCGAGCGCGGCGGCGCGTTCGAAGTGGGCGACGGCGCGTTCGAGCGTATGACGCACACCTATCCGCGCCGCGTGCAAGCCGAGCAGGAACTCGTCGTACGCGCGACGATTCTCGGTGCCGATGTCGAGGACCGCGGCCGTTTCGCCCGGCGTGAGTTGCACCTTCAACGCGCCGACTACCTGCCGCGCGACGTCTTCCTGCAACTCGAAGATGTCGGTCATTTCGCGGTCGTAGCGGTTCGACCACAAGGTCGACCCGTCGGCGACGCGGCTCAACAAGAACGTGATGCGCACGCGGTTGCCTGACCGTTGTACGCTGCCGCTGAGAATGTGATCGACGCGCAGGCGTTCGCCCATCGCGGCCAAGTCGAGCTGTTGGCCCTTCAACGCAAACGACGAGATCAGCGATGCGACGCGCAGGCCGTCCACGCTCGCGAGTCCGCCGATCAGTTCCTCGGCGATGCCGTCGCACAGGTAGTCGTTGTCGGAATCGTTGCTGCGATTGGCGAGCGGAAGAATCGCGACCGATTTGGCCGCGCCGTGTGCCGCCGGCAGCGGCGCCACGGGCGGTGCAGGTTGTGTTTCCGGCAACAAGGCGGCCAGCGCGTCGGTCAGCTTCTGGCGATAGACGGCTTCCGGATGATTTGCGCGGACGATCGCTTGTCGATCGCTGAGGCTCAACTCGAGCCCCGCCGGCAGCGCCGTCTTCTCCAGATGGACGGCCAACAGTCTGCGCTCTCGCGACAAACAGAAGTTGACCTCCTTTTGGCAGTTGCTCGATGCAACCGAGCGCGGCGTGATGAAGTACAGGAACAAACTGCACTGCGTCAGCGCGAGCGCCACTTCGTCGCGCCACGTGTGACCGGGGGCGATGCCTTCGTCGTACCAAACGTTGAAGCCCGCGTCTCTCAGGCGGACCAACTCCGGATAAACGATCGGCGCGTCGTCGTGCGAGTAGCAGACGAAGATGTATGGCGCATCGCCTTTGTAGGCGGCGAACGGTCGTTCCATGCAATCGCACTCGAGACCACAGGCTGTCGCCAATGCAGCGGCGACGCAACAGCGATTGTCCGACATGCCGCGACGCGACCGCCAGCGAATCGACCAGACGTTGAGCGACGTCGCGAGCGTGGAAATCGCCGCTGTACTGAACGAGACTGTTACCGAACATCTGTGAGGAAATGTCGTCATGCGCGCACCGACGAAGATCGCGATTAACGGATTCGGTCGAGTCGGGCGCTGCATCTTGCGTTCGCTGAGCGAAGCGCACCGTGCGGACATCGAACTGGTCGCGATCAACGACCTCGCCGAGGCTCGCACGCTCGCGCACCTGTACAACCACGACACCGTGCACGGCCGCGCGACGGTGCGGGCGACGGCGCGCGACGGGTATCTCGACATCGAAGGGCATGCCGTGCACACGTACGCGGCGCACGACCCGGCGCAACTACCGTGGCGCGAGCTCGGCGTCGAGATCGTGCTCGAATGCACCGGCCTCTTCACCGACAAAACGAAGCTCGAACCGCATTTCGCGGCCGGCGCGCACAAAGTGATTCTCTCGGCACCGGCGAAAGACCACGCGACGACGATCGTGATGGGCGTCAACCAGGCCGACTACGATCCTGTGAAGCACCGCGTGGTGTCGTGCGGATCGTGCACGACGAACGCGCTGGCGCCGCTCGCGAAAGTGCTGCACGAGACGTTCGGCATCCGGCACGGCTTGATGACGACGATCCACGCCTACACGAACGACCAACCGGTCCTCGACATTCCGCACCGCAAGGGCGACCTGCGGCGCGCGCGCGCGGCCGCGATGAACATGGTGCCGACGTCGACCGGCGCGGCGCGCGCACTCGCCGACGTGATTCCGGCCCTCGCCGGCAAGTTCGACGGCCAGGCCGTACGAGTGCCGACGATGGACGTGAGCCTCGTCGATCTCACCTTCGAGTCCGAGCGCGATCTCTCGAAGGACGCGATTCACGCCGCGATGAAGACGGCGAGCGAAGGGGCGTTGCGCGGCATTCTCGGTTACGAGGAGGCGCCGCTCGTCTCGAGCGACTACATCGGTGATCCACGCTCGTCGATCTTCGATGCGACGTTGACGCAGGTACTCGGCACGCGCTTCGCGAAGGTGCTGAGCTGGTACGACAACGAGTGGGGGTTCGCGCACCGGATGGTCGAGTTGACGCAACTCGTCGCGGCCGGACTCCCTCGTTAGCGAGCGCGTTAGGCGTTTGCGCCGACGCCTGTCTCGGCGGCGGGCGCCCGGTAGCGGCCGCGCACCATCACGAAGAACACCGGCACGAAGAAGATCGCGAGCATCACGCCGGTGACCATGCCGCCGACGACCCCGGTGCCGATGTCGTTTTGGCTCGCGGCGCCGGCGCCGGTCGCGACGACCAGCGGAAACACGCCTGCGATGAATGCGAACGACGTCATCAGGATCGGCCGCAGCCGCAAGCGCGACGCGTTCAGTGCCGCCTGCCACGCATCGACGCCGGTACGCAGCTCCGCTTCGGCGAACTCGACGATCAGAATCGCGTTCTTCGCCGACAGGCCCATCGTCGCGAGCAAGCCGACCTGAAAGTAGATGTCGTTGTAGAGGCCGCGCAGCGTCGCCGCGAGCACCGCGCCGATGATGCCGAG
>DASRZO010000340.1:0-6109 GCA_035686405.1 Pseudomonadales bacterium
CCGATGGAATTCACGGTGAAGGACCAAGAGCACGTCGAGGTGCCGACGTGGCTCGGCGTCGGCGCGATCGGCGTCGGCGTGGTGCTGCTGCTCGTGCCGTCGCGCAAACGCTGACCGGCACCGCGACGACCAAGCGGCGGAAACGGCTCGAAACAGCGCGCGGCCGCGCGTCTCGTGCGGGCACAATAGGCGCAGTCTGAATCCGTTCAGATCATTCGTAAGACGAGGGAACGACCATGAAATCCAAACTGTGCAAGCGGTTGAACATCGAGTTCCCGCTATTCGCGTTCAGTCATTGCCGCGACGTCGTCGCGGAAGTCAGCAAGGCCGGCGGTTTCGGCGTACTCGGCGCGGCGGGACATACGCCCGAGAGTCTCGAAGTGGAGCTCGCGTGGCTCGACGCGCACGTCGGCGGGGCGTCGTACGGCGTCGACCTGATCGTGCCGACGAGCATGGACGCGAAGGAAGGCGGCCTCTCCGCCGAGGAAGTCGAGGCGCGGATTCCGCCGGAGCACAAGGCGTACGTGAATTCGATCCTCGCGCAGCACGGCATCGCGACGAACGACCTGTGGCAGCGGCGCGTGCGCGACGATTTCGGCGACGGCATGCGTGAGTCCGGCGCCGCCAAGACGCTCGACGTCGCGTTCTCGCATCCGGTGAAGATGGTGGTCAACGCGCTCGGCGTGCCGCCGAAGTTCATGATCGAGCGCGCGCGCCGAGAAGGCGCACTGGTCGGCGCGCTGACCGGCGCACGCGAACACGCGATCAAGCACGCGGAAGCGGGCGTCGACGTATTGATCGCGGCCGGCGGCGAAGCAGGCGGTCATTGCGGCGACGTCGCGACGTTGGTGCTCGTACCGGAAGTGCTCGAAGCGGTGAAGCCGTACGGCGACATCGAGGTGCTCGCGGCCGGCGGCATCGTGACCGGCCGCCAGATGGCGGCGTGCATGGCGATGGGTGCGGCGGGCGCGTGGACCGGTTCGGTGTGGTTGACGACCGTGGAAGCCGAAACGAATCCGGTCGTCAAAGAGAAGATGCTCGCGGCGAGCTCGCGCCAGACCGTGCGCTCGAAGAGCCGCACCGGCAAATACACGCGGCAACTGCGCTCCGCGTGGACCGACGCATGGCAAGCGCCGGGTGCACCGGAGCCGCTACCGATGCCCCTTCAGAGCCTCGTCAGCGAACCCGCGCTCGCGAAGATCGACAAGCTGTCGCAATCGGGCGATCCCGGCGCGAAGGCGCTCGCGACGTATTGGGTCGGCCAAGGCGTCGGCTTGATGAACGAAGCACTGTCGGTGCGTTCGGTCGTGTTCGAGTTCATGCAAGACTTCGCAGCCGCGTGCGAGCGGTTGAACGCGTTGATGGAGGAATGACATGAGCGGCTTCGAGAGCATCCTGTATCAGAAAGAAAACGGCCGCGTGCGGCTCACGCTGAATCGGCCCGAGAAGCTCAACGCCATCACGATGAAGCTGATGACGGAACTCAACGAGGCGCTGTGGGAGGCCGACAACGATCGCGACGTGCACTGCGTGATCGTCAAGGGCGCGGGCCGCGCGTTCTCCGCCGGCTACGACCTGCACGGCACCGACGGCAACGTGCCGGTGTCGCGCATTCAAAGCGACGCGAATCGCTATCGCGGCGGCCGCAGCCTCGACGACGACGCGTGGCAGCTCGAGCGCGCACAGCGTCTGCGCATGGCGCTCTTCGACATGCACAAGCCGAGCATCTGCCAAGTGCACGGCTTCTGTCTGGCCGGCGGCACCGACATCGCGCTCTTGTGCGACATGGTGATCGCGGCCGACGACGCGACGTTCGGTTTTCCGCCGGCGCGCAATCTCGGCGCGTTGCCGAACAACATGTGGCTCTACAACGTAGGTCCGCAGTGGGCGAAGCGCCTCACGATGACCGGCGACACCGTCACCGGCAAAGAGGCGCAGCAGATCGGCCTCGTGCTGAAGTCGGTACCGCGCGAGCATCTCGAGAACGAGGTGGAGCAACTCGCCGACCGGCTCGCGCTGATCGATCCGGATTTGCTCGCCGCGAACAAGCGCATCATCAATCTGGCGCTGGAGCTGCAAGGCGCGCGCACGCTGCAGCGGCTCGCCGCCGAGAACGACGTGCGCGGCCACAACACGCGCGGTGCCGACGAGTATCGGCGCGCGTACGCCGACGGCGGGCTTGCAAAGGCGCTGAAGGAACGCGATCAGAAATTCGGCGACGGCCGCGCGCGCGTGAACGGGCCGGAAATTCGCGATGCCGCGGGGCGCTTGATCGATCCGTAGTGGGTCGGAGCAACGCCCGCGTCGGCGGCGCCGGCGTGAATCGGCAAGCGCGGTGAGTCGCTCGGCAACTGCGATCAGGTCGCGGCCCGATTGTCGCGGCATCGTGTCGCCATCGTGATCACGCCGGAGTGCCGATGAACATCGATGTCGCCGCCGACGCCACGACGCTCGCCGACGCCATTCGCACGCGCCGTGTCGGTGCGCTCGAACTCGTCGACGCCTATCTCGCGCGCATCGACGCGCTGAACGGCGCGTTGAACGCGATCGTCACGCTCGATGCAGAGCGCGCACGAACGCGAGCGCGCGCGGCCGACGCGGCGCTCGCGCGCGGCGAATCGTGGGGACCGCTGCACGGCGTGCCGTTCACGCTAAAGGATGCGCACGCGACGGCCGGCGTGCGCACGACGAGCGGCTTTCCGCCGCTCGATCACGTGCCGGCCGACGACGGCACGGTCGCCGCGCGCCTCAACGCAGCCGGTGGGATTCTGCTGGGTAAGACGAATGTCGCGACGCTGCTCGGTGACCCCGGGCAAACGAGCAATCCGATCTTCGGACGTACGAACAATCCGTGGAACGCCGCGCGGACGCCGGGCGGTTCGAGCGGCGGCGCGGCGGCGGCGGTCGCGGCGGCGCTGAGCCCGTTCGACGTCGGCACCGACCTCGCCGGTTCGATTCGCATTCCTGCGCACTTCTGCGGCGTGTTCGGCTTCAAGCCGACGGAACATCGCGTGTCGCTCGCCGGCGTGTTGCCGGGATTGCCGCCGGCGCCGAGCGTGCGGCTGATGTCGTGCGCAGGTCCGCTCGCGCGGTCGGTCGCCGATCTCGCGCTCGTCTATTCGCTGATCGCGGGGCCCGACGGGCGCGATACGGAAGTCGTCCCGGTGCCGATCGACCCGGTCCCGCGCATCGAACTGAAGGACCTGCGGATCGCGTATGCGCCGACGCTCGGCGGCATACCGGTCGCCGCGGACATTCGTGCGGCACTCGAAGGCGCCGCTGCAGCGCTGCGCGCGGAGGGCGCGCGTGTCGAAGCGCCGGCACTGCCGTGCCGTGATCTGCAGCAGGATCTCGGTGCCGCGGGCGAATTGATCGGCATGATGACCGGCGCGTTTCAGCCGAGGCCGGACGAGGCGCCAAGCACGCTCGCACGGTACCTGACGGCGCTACACCGTCGCGACGGGGTCATGCTCGCCTGGGAGCGCTTCTTCGCCGATTGGGACGTGCTCTTGTGCCCGCCGTCGCTGACGGCGGCCTTTCCGCACTGCCAGACCGGAGCGCCGTTCGCCGTCGACGGCCGCGAGACGACGTATTGGTCGGTCAACGCGCACACGACGCTCTTCAACTACACGGGCCATCCGGCGCTGGCGCTGCCGTACACCCGCGGTCGCGACGGCTTGCCGATCGGCGTCCAACTCGTCGCGCGTCGATTCGACGACGCGCGACTGCTCGGCGTCGCGCGCGCGGCCGCCGCGGTATTGGGGCCGTTCGTTTCGCCAACGCCGAGTTCCGCCGTGCGCTGACCCGCGGACCCGCGATCCGTGGAACTTGCCGGTCTGGCCACCGACCCGATCGAGCTCGCAACGGCTGCGTCGATCACCGATTCAGGTGCAGCGCGGCGCGCGCGGTTGCAATATCGCCGACAGACATTCGAAAGGAGATCGCTGCGATGCACGTCGTGTCGCCGAAGGACATCGCGAACGCGTTGACCGAGTTGTGGTCGCCGCGCGTCGTCGCCGAATTGGACGACTCCTACGTCAAGGTCGCGAAGCTGCACGGCACGCTCGCGTGGCACAGCCACGACGACGAAGACGAACTGTTCTACGTTCTGAGCGGCCGGCTACGGATCGAAATGGAGCAGACGACGGTCGAACTCGCGGCCGGCGACGCGTTCGTCGTACCGAAGGGCGTACGGCACAATCCGGTGGCCGAACAGGAGTGCCTGGTGATGCTGATCGAGCGCAAGACGACGCGGCACACCGGTAGCGAGGTCACCGCCAAGACGCGCAGCATCGCGGAACAGTTGCGCCCGATCGCGAGTGTTGGTTCCTTTTTTCGAGATCAGGCGATGAGCAATTCGGAGCAATCGACATTCTTCCCGCCGGGTTGGCCGCGCATGGCGACGCGGATCTTCGCCGACGATCACGAGGAACTCGTGCGGTTTCTCGTCGACGTATTCGGTGCGACCGGCGCGTTGCAGCGGAACAGGCCGTCGGAGATCCGCATCGGCGATGCGGTGCTGCTGGTCAGCGGGATCGCCGAGCGGGCGGCGCACGGGGCGATTTTGTACGTATATGTGCCGGATGCCGATGCAACGTATCGACGCGCGCTCGCCGCGGGCGCGCGTTCGCTCGAAGCGCCGGCGGTCATGCCCTACGGCGATCGTCGCGCCATGGTCGAGGACCGCTGGGGCAATACGTGGCAGATCGCGACGTTTCGCGGCTGAGCGTGGTCGTTGGGGTCTGGACCGAATGAATTACATGGTTCGAGCAAGCGGTGTCCAACGTGGGGATTGATTCCATTCGCGTCGCTACAGCGCTCCTGGCCGTCGTCGCGCTGAGCGCGGCAATGCTCGGGAGCGGCAAACGCGACGAACTCGCGCAAATCAAGGCGCTCGAGGATGCGCTGGAGAAAGCGGTGAATGCGCGCGATCTCGACGGCGTCATGGCCGCATACGCCGTCAACGTGTTTGCGTTCGGCGTCGCGCCGCCGCGGCAATACGTCAGCGCAACCTCTTACCGGGACAGCTGGAAGAACTTGCTCGCGGGGCCGATTTCGTATCGGACGAGCGATCTCGCCATCGAAACGCACGGCAGCGTCGCGTTCGGGCACAAGGTATTCCACGCGACCGGCACCGACGGCAGCGGACACGCCTTCGATGTCACGGCACGCGTCACCGACGTCTATCACAAGATCGACGACACATGGCGCATCGTGCAGGAACACGTGTCCGTCCCCGTCGACATCGCGAGCGGCAAAGCCGACCTGGCGTCGGCACCCTAGGAGCGGCCGTGTTCGACCACATCGGCATCGTCGTAGCGAACCTCGATGCGGCGCGCGCGTTCTACGCCGCCTGCCTCGCGCCATTGCAATATCGTTTGCTGCAGGACATGGCGCAGACGCCTACGGAGGGGCGACTCGTCTTCGGCCGCGGCGGTCGCGGCGATGCGTTCTTCGTCGTCGCGGCGGGGCGACCGTCGTTCTGGAAGGCCGGCAACGCGGCGGGCGGCGCGCCGGATCACATCGCGTTCGTCGCGACGAATCGAGAAGCGGTGGATGCGTTTCACCGCGCCGGCGTGCAGAACGGCGGCCGCGACAACGGCGCGCCCGGTCCGCGCCGGTCGTCGACCGATTATTACGCGGCGTTCCTGATCGACCCGGACGGCAACAACGTCGAAGCCGGCTTTCGCTCGTGAGCAGCGTGCGCTCGCAGCGATGAATTTCAGCACTCCGGCCGACGCATCCGACCCGTGGCTCGAACGGCATCGGCCGCAGTTGGCCGGCCGCTCGATCTTCGAGATCGGCTGCGGCGGCGGGCGCGATACGCGTGAGCTCGTCGAGGTCGCGCACCGGGTGGTCGCGCTCGACGTGTCGGCGCGCTCGATCGAACGCGGCCGTACGGTCGCGCCGGCGGCCGAGTTCCATCGCCAGGACGTGCGTGCGCCGCGTGGCGAACTACTACGCGGTCGACGGACAGCCGAAGCGCTTCTTCGATCGCGCGGCGATTGACGCGTTGTTCGCGGAGGGCTGGAATCTGCGCGACGTCGAGGAACGCACCGTGATGCGCTATACCTATCCCAAGGTGCTCTGGGAAATCGTGGCGACGAAG
>DASRZO010000341.1:0-3611 GCA_035686405.1 Pseudomonadales bacterium
GCTGCGAGAGAGCGACACCACCGCCGCTTTCATCGCGCTATACACGTGCGGACCGTAGCCGCCGCGCAATCCCGCGACCGACGCGGTGTTGATGATGCTGCCGCCGCCGGCACGCTTCATTGCGCGCGCGGCGTGTTTGACTCCGGCGAGCACGCCGGTGAAGAGCACGTCGACGGTGTTGCGATACGCGGCACCGAGATCGAGATCGACGAGCTCGCCCGCGACGCCGCCGAAGCCCGCGTTGTTGAACATGCAGTCGAGGCGGCCGAATTCGTCGACCGCGAGGCCGACGAGCGCTTCGACGTCGGCCTCGCGCGAGACGTCGGTCAGCCGAAAGCGGACGTCAGCGCCGAGTTCGCGCGCCAAACGCGTGCCCGGTTCGCCTTGCAGGTCGCCGATCACGACGCGCGCACCTTCGTCGACGAACCGCTTCACCGTCGCGAGTCCCATGCCCGACGCGCCGCCGGTGATGACCGCTACCTTCCCGTGCAAGCGTCCGTGCAAGCGTCCGCTCGAGCGTGCTTCCGCTCGCCCCTTCGATCGCTCGTCACTTTCCATGCTCTGCCTCCGTCGTGTTGTTCGACCTGCTTGTTCGACCTGCGGCGCGCGATTGCGCCGCGCCGATGCATCGACTATACAGGCGCGCGCAGCGCCGGCGCCCGGCGCGTTCGACGAGCGTGGATGGCGAAGAGAAACAAGAAGACGGATACGCGCGGCCGCGTGCGCCGGGTGCTCGTCGCGTTTCTGTTCGGCTTCTTGCTGTGGTCGGTCGGCAGCGTGGTGTTGTTGCGCTTCGTCGATCCGCCGACGACCGCGTTCATCGTCGAAGATCGTTTGCGGGCGTGGTTCGACTCCGAACCCGGCTATCGCTATCAGCACCGTTGGGTCGATTGGAAGGACATCTCGCCGAGCATGAAGCTCGCGGTGATGGCGTCGGAAGACCAGCGTTTCGCCGACCATTTCGGCTTCGACTTCGTCGAGATCGAACACGCGATCGAGCAGCGCAATCACGGCGGAACAGTGCGCGGCGCGAGCACGATCACGCAACAGACGGCGAAGAATCTCTTTCTGTGGCCGGGGCAGAACTGGTTTCGCAAAGGCCTCGAAGCGTATTTCACGTTGCTGATCGAAACGTTCTGGCCGAAGACGCGCACGCTCGAGGTGTACTTGAACATCGCGGAGTTCGGCCAAGGCGTGTGGGGTGTCGGCGCCGCCAGCGATCACTACTTCAAGACCGCACCGGCGCGGCTCAACCGTTCGCAGAGCGCGCTGCTGGCGGCGGTGTTACCGAACCCGGCGGTGTTGCGCGTGAACGCGCCGTCGCGCTACGTGCGCGCGCGGCAAGCGTGGATTCTCGAACAGATGAACGCGCTCGGCGGCGAGCATCATCTGGCGGAACTCGATTGATCAGCGCTTGGCGGCGCGCTGTCGCGTTTGCTTATCGCGGCCGGTCTTGCGCTCGCCGGCGTGCGATTTGTCGGCTTTCGTCCGCGTTCCCGGTCCCGGAGTCGCGCGGATCTCGCGCGCGCCGAGCACGCGGCCGTCGCCGCTGCGCACCGCCATCGGCGCGATCGGTTCGCCCGTAGTGCGTTCGACGAACACGACGCGTTTGCCTTTCGGGTGCGGCTTGTAGCGGTCGCCCCAGTGCGTCATCGCGAGCAACACGGGCTGCAGATCGAGGCCCTTCGCGGTCAACACGTATTCGTAGCGGCCGGCCTCGACCGGACGCTTCTCGAGGATTCCCTCGCTAACGAGTCGGCCGAGGCGCGACGTGAGTATGTTGCGCGCGATATCGAGACCTTTCTGAAATTCCTCGAACCGCTTCTTGCCGAAGAACGCGTCGCGCAGGATCAACAGCGTCCACCGTTCGCCGATGACGTCGAGCGTCTGCGCCAGCGAGCAGTTCATGTGGCCGAACGATTTGAGCTTCATGGACCGCCATTGTAACCGCACAGTTGCATGACGCAACTTCCGGCGATACAGTTCGTTTCATGATGCAACTTCCGGGCGAAGCGTTTTGGCGGACCTTCGATCGGCGTTCGTTGAATCGGCGGGCGACTGGCGGCTCGAAGTTCGAAGAGAAGCGATGCGCGGGGTCGAAGCGGTTGGGCGGACGATGGCGGCTCGCGGTAGACGCGGCTGCGCGACGATGATGGAGGCGCGAAATGACGAATGAGGCGAAGCGTACGGTCGATACCGGTACCGATCAGTTGTTGTGCGAGATCGAGGCCGGGGTGGCGACGATCACGTTGAATCGACCCGACAAACGCAACGCGCTGTCGAACGAACTGACGCCCGCGTTGCGGCGCGTATTGCTCGACGCCGACACCGATCCGGCGGTGCGCTGCGTCGTGATCACCGGTGCCGGGCGGGCGTTCTGTTCCGGCGGCGACGTGTCGGGGATGGGCGGCAATGCGTCGCCGCCGCCGATGGCGAGCGACGCGCCGAAACGCACGATCGACGATGCGATTCGCAATCTGCAGCAAGGCCAAGAAACGCTGACGCTGCGTCTCTTCGATCTGTCGAAGCCGACGATCGCGGCGTTGCCCGGCGCGGCGGCCGGCGCCGGCATGTCGATCGCACTCGCGTGCGACCTGCGCATCGCTGCGCAGAGCGCTTTCATCACCACCGCGTTTGCGAACATCGGTTTGTCCGGGGATTACGGCGGCAGCTGGTTGCTGACGCGGCTCGTCGGCCCATCGCGCGCGAAAGAGCTGTACTACACGAGCCGACGCGTCGGCGCCGACGAAGGCCTCGCGCTCGGCATCTTCAACGAGGTCGTCGCCGACGACGAATTGATGGCGCGGACACAGACGCTCGCGGGCTCGATCGCATCCGGTCCGCCGATCGCACTGCGCTACATGAAGGAGAACCTGAACCGCGCGGTCGGCGCCGATCTGCGCAGCGCGCTTGCCATGGAGGCGGACCGCATGGTGCGGTGCACGCGCACCGACGACCACAAGGAAGCGGTGCAGGCGTTCATGGCGAAGCGCAAACCGACGTTCCGCGGCCAATGACGTCGTTACAGAAACCCGGCAGGAGGATCCCATGACCGTCAACGTCGAATTCCTGTTCGATTTCGGTAGTCCGAACGCGTATCTCAGCCATCTCGTCATCCCGGCGATCGAGCAGCGCACCGGCGTGAAGTTCAAGTACGTGCCGGTATTGCTCGGCGGCGTATTCAAAGCGACGAACAACGTGTCGCCTGCCGTCTCTTTGCAGGGCATCAAGAACAAGCCGCAGTACACGCAACTCGAGACGCGGCGATTCCTCAAGCAACACGGCATCACGAAGTACGCGCCGAATCCGTTCTTCCCCGTGAATACGCTGACGATCATGCGCGGCGCGGTGTTCGCGCAGCGCGCCGGCTACTTCGAGAAGTACGTCGACGAGGTGTACCGCCACATGTGGGCGGAGCCCAAGAAGATGGACGAAGTGGACGTGATCACGGCGGCGCTGAACGAATCCGGCTTGCCCGCCGCGGCGATCCTCGCCGGCACGCAGCAGCCCGAGGTGAAACAGCAACTCATCGCGAACGTCGACGACGCGGTAGCGCGCGGTGTGTTCGGCTCGCCGAGCTTCTTCGTCGGCACCGAGCTGTATTTCGGCAA
>DASRZO010000342.1:0-6181 GCA_035686405.1 Pseudomonadales bacterium
GTCGGCTACAACGCGATCGTCGTCAACGGCGAGATCACGTTCGAGGCCGGCGAATGCACCGGCGCGACGCCGGGTAAGCTGCTGCGGCACGGTCGCGCGGCATAGCCGCCCTAACAGGTAGATCGAGGCGCGCGGCGGCAACGATCGCGCGCCATCCCTTTGTGCGGTAGTGTCCGAAAGACACCGCCCTTCGTTTGATCGGAGCACTCATGGCGTACGACGACCGCAACGTCTTCGCGAAAATCCTGCGCGGCGAAGCGCCGGCGCACCTCGTCTACGAAGACGCCCACAGCGTGGCATTCATGGATCTGATGCCGCAGGTGGAGGGCCACACGTTGGTCGTGCCGCGCGCGGCGGCGGTCGATCTCTTCGACATCGAGCCCGATTCGCTCGCGCACGTGATCCGGGCGACGCAACACGTCGCGCGCGGCGTGCAGCGCGCGTTCGACGCGCACGGCGTGATGATCGCGCAGTTGTCCGGCGCGGCCGCCGGACAGACGGTGTTCCATCTGCACTTCCACATCTTGCCGCGCAACCACGGCGTCGAGTTCAGGCTGCACGCGCGCGACGTCGCGCCGGCGGCGGTGCTCGCCGCGCATGCCGAGCGCGTGCGCGCGGCGCTCGCAACGCTCGGGAACGGGTAACGCCGTGGCGACGATCCGCATGCTCGGGCCCGCCGATGCGGCGGCGTACCAAGCGCTGCGTCTGCGCGGACTGCGCGAGAGCCCGACGGCGTTCAGTTCGAGCTACGAAGAGGAGGCCGAACGCTCCGTCGCGGAAGTGGTTGCACGCGTGACGCCGGCGGCGGACGGCTCGAAATGCGTGTTCGGTGCGTTCGTCGACGGCGCGCTCGGGGGCGTCGCCGGGTTCATGCGGCCGATGCGGCCGAAACTGTTGCACACGTCGGAACTCGTCGGGATGTACGTCGCGCCCGAGCAGCGTCGTCTGCACTTCGGTCGCGCATTGGTCGAGGCGGTCGTCGCACACGCGCGCGCGCAGAGCGGAGTCGAGCAGATCAAGCTCGGCGTGAATGCCGCCAACGAACCGGCGAAGGGGTTGTATCGGGCCTGCGGTTTCGGGCGCTACGGCGTCGAGCCGAACGCGATCCGCGTCGACGGGGTCTACTACGACGAGGAACTGTACGTCCTGCGGTTCTAGCTGAGGTCGGCCGTGCGCTGCGGTTTCGCGAGGCGCATCGCGCGCACGCCGTTCGCCTGCGACGCGAACGCGGTGTTGATCCGTTCCGCGCGATGGCTTTCGGCCGCGGCGCGATCGCGCAGCACGATCTTTGCGAACGGATCGACTTTGCCCTTCACGACGAACGACGCTTCGTTCTCGCGACACCATTCGGCGAGATAGTCGAAGTCGCTGCGGCGGCGCACGTTGCGCACCAACACGACGGCGTTGGCGGGCAGCTTCTCCTTGATGCGCGGCAACAACCGGCGCGCGCTGCCGGGGTGCGCGTTCGACGCATCGCAGATCACCAACGTCAGCGGCCCCGGCAGCCGCGTCGCGTCGATCGCGTACCCGACGCCGTCGTCGGTGAGATCGGCCGGCGCGGCGATGATGTGCGCTTGCGACAGCTCGTATTGAGCGAGCCACGTGCGCAGCGTGTTCGCCGCGTGCGCAGTGCTTTCGACGGTCCACAGCCGCACGCCGCGGCGTTCGAGTTGCAGCGCGAGGAAGAGCGTCGTCAGATCGGCGCCGCATTGCAGAACGTGACCGTGCGCCTTCTGCGCCTCGACCAGCAGCGTGCGCAGGTAGCCGTCCGATGCGGTCAGGCTGGAGTCGCCCCACCATTGGCAAATTTCGGCCATCGTCGTGTCGGGCAGCGCGCCGGACGATGTCGCCCGGGCGGCGCGAATGGCGCGGTCGAGCCGGAAATGTCGTGCATACGCCGCGGCGCGCGAGCGCAATTCTGCGAGCGACGGAAGCGATGCAAGGCGTTCGAAGTACTGCATGAGCTTCGAGCCCCTCTGCTCGATGCGGTCCCCTGATGTCGCGCTAGTGTAGTCGTGTGGCCGGGCGCGCCGGGGTTGGAGTGGTCAGCGTCCGCGTGATCGCGGTCACATTCGGCGATGTCGGGGACGTCACCAGCGCAGAAGACGCGGTCCGAGCAACGCGCCGATCGCGGTCGGGATCGCGATGCCGAGCACGTACCACGTGCCGATGAACGGCGCGGCGAGTTCCGGACAATGCCAGCCGTACACGAACGCACCGAGCGCGCCGGCGAAAAATCCGCACGCGGCGCCGGCCGCCCGCAAGCGCGTCGGGGCGAGTCCGCGCAGCGCGAGCGTGACGGCGACGAAGATCGGCGTCGACAACAACGCGATATTGAGCGGGCAGGTGCGCCAGGTATGCCCCATCACGAGCGTCGCGCGACTGCCGCTCTCCGCGTCGATCAGCGCGTCGGCGCCGATCGTCCACAGCGCGACGAACGCGGCGACGGCCCACCACATCGCGACTCCAACGAGATCGCCGGGGCGCGCGAGGCGCAGCGTCGTGATCAGCGCCGCGACCGACAAAACGCCGGTGAACGCGATCTTGACCCAGAAGTCGGTCGCCGCCAGCAGATCGACGAGCTGCGGATTGAGGCCGTAGATCTTCAGCATCATCAGCGCCGCGACGACGGCGCCGGCGAGCACCGTCAGCGTCGATCGGCGCGCGGCCGCGCGCGTCGCGACCGGTTCGGCGCCGTTCGACAACAGATCGATCAGCTGCTCCGTCTTCATCGCAAGTCTCGAATACGCGCGGCCAGCGCTTTGAGGCCGCGATGGATGCCGACCTTCACCGCGGATTCGGAGATGCCGGTGAGACGCGACGTCTCGGCGACCGACAGCCCCTCGATCTTCACGTGGCGGATCGGTAGACGCTGCCGCTCCGGCAACGTGTCGAGCAACCGCTCGAGGTCGCGGTCGGCCGCGAGTGCGTCGGCGTCCGGTTCGTTGGCCGCGTAGTCGTCGTCGAGGGCGCCCGTCTGCGCGTCGTGACGATTGCGGCGGAGATGATCGATCAATTTGTACTGCGCGATCGCGAACAGCCAACTCGTCACCGGTCGCGCGGTGTCGTACGTATGGCGCTTGTTGTGAACCGCGAGCAGCACTTCCTGCACCAAATCCTCGATGTCCGCCGTGCGCTGCAGCCGGCGTTTCAAATAACCCCGCACGTGTCCGCTGGCTTCGGTGAGGAACGTTTTGTAGGCGGCCGCATCACCGGTCAGCGCGGACCTGATCAGCTCGGCGAGGCGGGCCTCGCGCGAACTCAGCGCGTCATTCGGTGGATTCGCTGCCAAGGTCGGTTCGGTTACAGGGCCCCATCCATCGAGATTCTGCATGACCGTGTAACCGGCGGCCATGCTGCGACGAATAATCGTCCGACCGTGCAACGCGACGTTGTGCGGCGACACCACGGCAATCGAACGAACAATCGAGAGGAAACAGACCAACATGAAACGCACCACCTATATCGCATCGGTTCTCGCCATCGCCGCGCTCGGCAGCGCCGCATACGCAGCCGACGAAGGCCAAATGGGCGACGGCAAGAAGATGGAGAAGTGCTACGGCGTCGCGCTCGCCGGCAAGAACGACTGCAAGGCCGGCGCCGGCACGACCTGTGCCGGTACGTCGAAGATGGATTACCAGGGCGACGCGTGGAAGAACGTGCCGGCCGGTACGTGCACGTCGATCAAGACGCCGCACGGCATGGGGTCGTTGACGCCGACGAAGAGCTGACGGCGATGGTCGGCGGCGCGGTGAACGCGACACTGGCGGCGGGGCTCGGGCTCAAACCCGAGCATTTCGTCGAGGCGGAGCGCTGCGTCGCCGACGGTCTCTGGTTCGAAGTGCATCCGGAGAACTACATGGTCGATGGCGGACCGCGGCTGAAATGGCTCGAACGCATTCGCGCCGCGCATCCGCTGTCGTTCCATGGCGTCGGCTCGTCGCTCGCGGGCAGCGAGCTGCCCAACGAGGACCACATGGCGCGGTTGGCGCGGCTGGTCGAGCGTTTCGAGCCGGCATTGGTGTCGGAGCATCTGGCGTGGTCGACGTTCGAAGGACGCTATCGGCCGGATCTATTGCCGGCGCCGCGCGACGGCGAGGCGCTCGATCTCGCGGTGACGAACGTGTCGCGGCTGCAGGATCGCTTGCGCCGGCGCGTCGCGATCGAGAACCCGTCGCACTATCTGGATCTTCCGCACGAATACGACGAAATCGAATTCTTGACGTTGCTCGCCGAACGCAGCGGCTGCGCGCTGCTGCTCGACGTGAACAACGTCTACGTCGGCGCGTCGAACGTGGGCTTCGACGCGCGCGCGTACGTCGACGCGTTCCCGGCGCGGCATGTCGCCGAAGTGCACCTCGCAGGGCATCGTTTCGACGCGAGCGGCCTCGCGATCGATTCGCACGATGCGGCGGTGGCCGAACCGGTGTGGGCGCTGTATCGGCGTCTGATCGAGCGCATCGGCCCGCGACCGACGCTGATCGAACGCGACGGCAACGTGCCGGCGTTCGATGAACTGATGGCGGAGCGCGCAGTCGCGCAATCGCTCCTCGCGCGGTCGGCCGTCGCGCAATCGCCTTCTACCCAGTCGGTCTTCGCCCAGTCGCTTGCGGGCCGACCGGCAATCAGCGAGGAGCGCGCAGCATGAGCGTCGCGACATATCAGCGCGCCTTCGCTGCGGCTTTGCGTGCAGACGGGCGACAATTCGCTGGCGGCGATCCTGCGTGCGCCGCCGGCGATCGAGAGCACGAAGCCGGCAAAGAAACGCACCCGGCTTGGTCGCGCGTACTCGCGCAAGCGGCGCTCGCCGTTCATCGCAACAACGTGATGGTGGGTTGCATCGATGCGCTCGCCGCGAATTTCCCGACCGTCGTTCGGTTGGTCGGCGACGCGTTCTTTCGCGACATGGCGGCCGAGTTCGCGCGCGCGAACTTGCCGGCGCGGCCGAGCTTGTTCGACTACGGCGCCGAGTTCGCCGACTTCGTCGCGGGTTTCGAACCGGCCGCGGCGCTGCCGTATCTCGCCGACGTCGCGCGGGTCGATCGTTGGTGGCTGGAAGCGCACGTCGCGGCCGATGCGGACGTGTTGACCGGCGCGGCGCTCGCCGCCGTCGATCCGGCGTCGCTCGACGACGTGCGGTTGCGGCTGCATCCGGCCGTCCGGTTCGGTTGGTTCGAACAGCCGATCCACACGATTTGGCGCCGCAATCGCACGGCGCCGGATGCAATCGCGGACGAGTTGGATTGGCGCGCGGAGGGCGTATTGGTGACGCGGCCGCGCGACGACGTGGCGACAGGCGCGATCAATCGTGCGGCAGCCGCATTTCTCGCCGCGTGTGCGGATGGTGCGACGCTCGCTGCAGCGACCGTACGCGCGCTGGAGTCCGATCCGCAGGCCGACCTCGCCGCGACATTCGCGCAATTGGTCGGCGCCGGCGCATTCACGGCCTTGGAGGATCGGTGATGGATCGAGTCACGATGCGTGCATCGACACGCTGGGATGCGATCGCGCGCTTCTTCGATCGCCTGCTGACACACGACGTGCTGGCGCTGCTCGCGCGTATCGCGATCGCGAGCGTGTTCTTCCTGTCCGGCCGCACGAAGGTCGAGGGCGTGTTGACGGTGACCGACAGCGCGGTCGAGCTCTTTCGCGACGAATACAAACTGCCGTTGCTGCCGCCGGACATTGCGGCGCACCTCGCGGCATATGGCGAACATCTGTTTCCGCTCCTGCTCGTGCTCGGATTCGCGACGCGTGCTGCGGCGCTCGCGCTGCTCGGCATGACGTTGGTGATCGAAATCTTCGTGTATCCCGATGGGTGGTCGACGCACCTGACGTGGGCGACGCTGTTGCTCTATCTCGTCGGCCGCGGCGCCGGCGCGTGGTCGCTCGACCGTCGATTCGGCATTGCATAAGCGATGAATCGCAGACGGTTCGCGATCGGTGTCGGGACACTCGCGGCAGCACTGACCAACACCATCGCAAAGGTGCAGGGCGGGGTCGACGTGGCGGCGGCAAACGACGGCGCGGTGGCGCGTTCGGCGGGCACGGCCGGTTACGCGGCGGTTGCCTTCGACGGACTGGTGATCTTCGACGTTCGCGAAACCGCGGCCGTGGCCGCCGAGTTGTTCGGCGAACGCGGTCCGGCGCTGCTCGGCGCGTGGCGTGCGCGGCAATTCGA
>DASRZO010000343.1:0-4838 GCA_035686405.1 Pseudomonadales bacterium
GCGATCGAAGCGGTGACCGGAGAGCCCTACGTACAGTGGATTCGCCGCGAAGTCGTACGCGCCGCCGGTCTCGCGCACACGGAGCCGGACGTAGCGCTCGCGATCCGGCGCAAGCCCACCGGCGCGCGCCGGCCGAAGGGGTCGCCCGCAACGACCCGCGTGCCGTTCGCGAACGGCTATTCGATGCGCACGCCGCTCGGCCGCCGGCCGATCGGCCGCGATCTACCGACGCATGCGCTCGCGGCGGCGACCGGGTTCGTCAGTACCGCGGCCGATCTCGTGAAGTACTTCGACCAGCTCGATCCGCGATCGCCGCGCTCGTTCTTGAGCGTGAAGAGTCGCCGCACGATGACGACCGCGCGTCTCGACATCCCGGGCATTCCGGCCGGACGCCAATACGGCCTCGGCATCGCGCGCGGCCGCGTCGGCAAGACCGAGTGGTTCGGCCACGGCGGCGGCTTCCCCGGCTACCTCACGCGCACCTCGGTGATTCCGTCGGAGCGTGTCACGTTCAGCATCCTGTCGAACGCGATCGACGGCATGGCGCCGGTGTGGGCCGACGCGATCGTCGACGTGTTCGCGACGTTCGCGCGGCGCGGCGCACCCACCGGTTCGGCGCGGCGCTGGACCGGCCGCTGGTGGAACGCGTGGGGCGTGAACGATCTCGTGCCGATGGGCGACCGCGTGCTCGTCGCGCGACCGATTCAACTCAACCCCTTCGTCGGCGCCAGCGAACTCGCGGTGCGCGGCGACCGCGGCCGCATCGTCGTTGCAGACGGCTACGGCACGTACGGCGAGGCGACGCGCTTGGTACGCGGCCGCGGCGGACGCGCCAGCGAACTCTGGCTAGGCGGCGGGCAACTGTTGCCGGAGGACGCGTTCGTTACGGCGTTCAGACGCCGCACTGCGCAGCGCCGTTGATCGCACCGCGGCGCTGCCGCACCATCGCGGCATGCTCTTTCGCCAAGTCCGGCCGCCGCCGCCGCTGAACCGCTACATCGAGTTCTTCTGGTACTGGAAGGGCGAACCGCTGCCGCACGCCAAAGAACTGATCATGGCGTCGCCGACGATGGGCTTGCTCGTCAATCTGCACGAGGATGCGCTGCGCCACTACGACGGCGACGCATTCGGCGTCGAGCATCGTTCGCGCGGAATCGCGATCTCCGGCGTCTGTACCCGGCACTTCGCGATCGACGCGATGCAGCCGGAGATCATGGGCCTCCGGTTTCGTGCGGGCGGCGCCTACCCCTTCTTTGCACCGTCAGCGCGGCTGTTCGCGAATCAACACGTCGCGCTCGAAGACGTGTGGGGGTGCGCCGCGGCGTCGCGCCTACACCACCGGCTCGTCGAAGCACCGACGATCGACGCGAAGTTCTGCCTGCTGCAAGCGGCGCTGCTCGAACGTCTGCCGCGGGACCTGGCACGACATCCCGCCGTCGAACTGGCGCTGTGCCGCTTCCATTCCGGTTACGCAGCAACGCGCGTCGGCGCGGTCGCCGCGGAAGCGGGCCTGAGCCGCCGGCGCTTCATCGAAGTCTTCACCGAAGAAATCGGCTTCACACCGAAACTCTATCTGCGCCTGCAGCGGTTCCAACGCGTCCTGCACGGCGTGTTCGACGCGCCGACCGTCGATTGGTCCGAGATCGCCTACCGCCACGGCTACGCCGACCAGCCGCACTTCAATCGCGAATTCCGCGAGTTCTCCGGTCTGACGCCGACGCAGTATCGGGCACGGCCGGGACAAGGCGCGGGACACGCGCAACTCGTCGAAGTCTGATTTCGGGGCATTTCCACGCGACTCGCGGCCGGACGCGCGGTGTGTGCGTTGCCGAACGGCGGCAAAATGCCGCGATCTCCGTGCGTGTCTAGGCGCGCGTTCGAGCCACGAGCCGGATCTCACCCCGGTTCAGAAAACACATGCGGTCGAAGAGGCGCAGATCCAGCGGGTTCGGCAGCCGGACGTCATCGGCCATCGGCCACGCGCGCTGCGCGCCGTCGAATTTCCGATCGACCTGCGAGATGCACGCGACGATCAGTTGCCGTTCGCGCGCGAACGTCGCGAGCGTTCTCACCTGCGACATCAACTCGGCGTTGGTGCGCTTCTGATCCAACATTTGCAGATAGTCGATGACCACGAACGTACCGGGCGCCGCCGCCGCCAATCGCTCGACGACGTAGTCGGCGCAGATTCGATCCGACGTGTCGACGAGCAGGCGGTCGGCATATCGATCGCTTTGAAAGCCGATCGATGCCAAGCGCTCCGCCACGTTCTCGGCGGTGAGATCGAGCGTGAAGAACGCCGCCGAATCACCTCGTTGCATCGATCGAATCGCCCAATCGAGCGCGAGCAGGGTCTTGCCTTGACCGGGCCGTGCTGCGATCAACACCAGTTCGCCGCGGACCAGTTGCGCGAACGAACGCCCAGTCGGCTCGTCGTTCGCGGCCTTCGCCGCAAGCAGACTCCAGGCGGCGAATCCCTCGTCGTTCGCGATGCGATCCAATGCCGCGTGCAGCGGAATCCCTTCCGAACGGGATAGCGCTTTCGCGCGATGCTTGAGGATGAAAATCGGTGCGCTGAGCTTCATACAAACCTCCGGTTGAGAGCGTCGCTCGCAATCCCTCCTTATGCGAACACTCAAACCAAAAGTTCGTCGGATCGACAGCCCTGCACGTCGTGTACTTTCCCGGGGGAGGGAGGCGGCACGGGCCTACGTGCCGAGCGGCAGTCTGAATGAAATGCGTGCGCAAGAAAACCCGCTGCGGTACCCGTCTGCACGGCGACGCACGCGCACCGCTCACACGGCTCGACGAAGCCGGACGCGGCGATGCGTTAGCATCGAACACATCGACACGTCCGGTTGCGCATCATGTCCGAGCTCGCCGCCACCAGCACCGTTGCGCGCCACACGCCGGCGCACGTCGAACAATGGCGCCGCGACGGCTGCGCGATCGTCCAACGCTTCTTCGCGCCCGACGAAGTCGCCGCGGTACAAGCGGATTTCGTGCGCGTATTCGGCCGTGACGCCGGCGCCGACGCGCCGCTCGTCAGGAAGCCGCCCGGCGAAATCGGCCGCTTCAACCAAGCGCAGTTCACGACGTTCGACGCAGTGCCGTTCGACTGCTCGCCGGCGCTGAATCTGATCGGCGTCCACCCGGCGCTCATAGCGTTCGCGCGCGACGCTTTGCACTCGCAGCGCGTGCACTTGTACCAGTGCCAAGCGTGGGCGAAATACACCGGCGACGCCGACTACGACCAGCCGTTCCACTGCGACTACGTCAATCACACGTTGACCGCGCCGTCCAACGATGTCGGCGCGAACTCGATCGCGATCCTCTGCTACTTCAGCGACGTGACCGAAACACACGGCCCGATGCACTACGTGCCGCGTTCGATCAGCAGCGCCATTGCCGGACCCGAGGCGACGTTGCGCGGCGACCCGACGCTCCAGGCGCGGCTGCGCGAACACGAACGTTCGAGCGCGGCGCCGGCCGGTACGATCGTTCCGTACGGCATCGATGTATTTCATCGCGGCACCAACATGACCGCGCCGCGCGGTCATCGCTTCGCGGTGATGGCGTGCTACAAACGCGCCGGCGACGACGCGATCGGCTACCACGCGTGGCAGTTCCATCACATGAAACCGTGGGCGCGCATCTTCGATCACGCGACGCCGGAACAGCTCGAGTGCTTCGGCGTGCAGCCGCCGGGCGATCCGTTCTGGAACGAGACGACGCTCGCGCGAGCGCACGCGCGGTACCCGAATTGGGACCTGACGCCGTACCGCGAACGCCTCCGGCGTTGACGCGGCGCCGCACTCGCCGCCTCGCCAACAGCCCAGCGAAGGCGCGTCAGCCGAGCGACTGGTAGATCGCGCGCAAGATCGTGTGCGCGCGGTCGTCGCCGACCGTGCCCTCGCCCATCCGGTTCATCACGTACGCCATCGTGAAGCCGGCATCGACGTCGTTGACGACGAGCGAGCCGCCCCAACCGCCCCAATAGCAGACGCGCGCGTTCGGACTGATCGGGTTGCGCGGCGAGTTCAGCCCATAGCCGACGCCGAACGTGACACCGATGCCGAGCACGAGGTCGCGACCGGCCGCTTGCACGTCGAAGATCCGATCGATCGTCGGCTGCGACAGCAGTTTCACACCGCGCAACTCGCCGCCGTGCGACACCGCCGCTTGCGCGAGCGCCACGCTGCGCGCATTGCCGTGGCCGCCGGCGGCCGGAATCTCGGCGCGGCGCCACGGAATCTCCCACGATTGCTCGGCCGCGAGCCGCGGGTTCGCCGCCCGATACGGAATCGAATCGCGCGCGGGCGCCTTCGCGCCGTCGCCGCTGCCGTATTGCAGCGGCGGCGCGGGAATCACCAACGCGACGCGCGCGTCGCATTCCGCCGGCGTGCCGATGTGGAAGTCCGCGCCGACCGGCCGAGCGATCTCGTCGGCGAAGAAGCGGCCGACCGAGCGGCCGTCGACGCGTCGTACGACTTCGCCGACGAGGTTGCCTTGGCTGATGCCGTGATAGCCGGACTTCCAGCCCGGTTCCCACCACGTCGATTGCTCTGCGAGCAGATTCGTCACGTAGTCCCAATCATAGAGATCGGTGCCTTCGAGCCGCTTCTCCCAACCGGGCAAGCCCGCGGTATGCGACAACAGATGGCGCACCAGCACGTTGCCTTTGCCGTTCGCGCCGAACTCGGGCCAGTAGCGTTCGACCGGCTGATCGACGTCGACCAAGCCGCGGCTGACCAGCACGAGCAGCGCCAGGCAGCTCATCGTCTTCGTCGTCGAGAACACGTTGATGATCGTGTCGCGTTGCCACGGTTTCGTCTTGG
>DASRZO010000344.1:0-5901 GCA_035686405.1 Pseudomonadales bacterium
CGCCGAAGGTTGGACCGATCCCGGCGGCACCGACGTCGCGCGACGCGATCTGACCGACGAGGCGCTCTACCTCGCGCGATTGCTGGTGGAGCTGCTGCCGCACGAAGCGGAAGCGCTGGGTTTGCTCGCGCTGATGCTGCACGCGCACGCGCGCCGCGCCGCGCGTCGCAGCGACGGCGGTGAATACGTTGCGTTGGCCGACCAAGATCCGGCGCGTTGGGACGCCGCCATGATCGGCGAGGCCGAAGATCTCCTATCGCGCGCCGGCGCGCGAGGAGCGATCGGCCGCTACCAACTCGAAGCCGCATTGCAATCGGCGCACGTGCATCGCTGCCGCACCGGTGCCGACAACTGGTCCGCGGTCGTGCAGTTTTACGACGCCCTGCTCGCGCTCACAGACTCGCCGGTCGTCGCGCTCAATCGCGCGATCGCGATCGCACGCCGCGACGGCGCCGTCGCGGCGCTCGAGATCCTCGATCAGCTCGCCAACGAGACCGCACTGGCGCAATACCAACCGTATTGGGCCGCACGCGCTGACCTCCTCGCCTCCGTCGGCGCGATCGCCGACGCGCATCGTGCGTACGACATCGCGATCGGCCTCGAGCGCGACGCGGCGGTCCGCGCATTTCTGAAGCGTAAGCAGGCCGTGGCGGACGGCGATGCGACGGCATCGTCGAGGTCGCCGCCCGGGCGTCCGCAAGCCTGATCGAGCGCCCGTTTGGCAGCGGCGCGGATCGACGCAGGACTCCCCGGCGCCGTGCATGCGCTGCCGCCGTGCGCGGACCCGACGCAAGCTGGTATCTTCGACCCGCATCTCACGGAGCCGTACATGAAAGCCATCAAGATCGTCGGATACGCTTTTGTCGCTTATGTACTCGTCGTCGTGTTGTTCGAGTCGCTGCTCGGATATTTTCAGCCGCAGAACCAAGGCACGATCGTCATCGTCACCAAGGACTCGAGCGGCGTCGCGAAGCAACGCGTCGTCGCGCGCCTCGATAGCGGCGGAGCGCTCTACATCGCGGCGAATCACTGGCCGCGCGGATGGTATTCGCAGGTGCTCGCGAACCCCGACATCAAAGTGGTCGGCGCCGGCGGCGAAGCGGACTATCGAGCGGTACCGGTGACCGGCGCGGAGTTCGACCGCGTCGACGCCGAACATCCGCTCGGTCCGGTGATCCGGTTTCTGACGGGCTATCCGCCGCGGCGCCTGGTGCGCCTCGATCCGGTCGTACCGGTCGCACCGCCAACGCCGCCGGTGCCTGCCACGAACGAACCGGCTCCCGCCGACGCAACGACACCGACGGCGGGTGCGTCGAACGGCTGATCAGCGCAGCTCGATCCCCTCCATATAGCCGTTGGCGCGCCAGGCTTCGAGTTTCTCGAAGAACACCAACGGTCCGGCGCCGTACATGTCGCTGAAGAAGCCGTTCTTGTTACCGGCAGCGCCTTCGCTGTTGTAGTAGCCGGGCGTGCATTCCTGATAGAAGCGCTGGCCCATCCGCGCGAGGCTGCGAATCTCCTGCACGTACGCGCGCTCGCCGTCGAGCGTCGCTTCGAGCCGGTCGTGGCCGCGCTTGCGCGACTCGGTCACCATGTAGGTGACGTGTTTCGCCTGTTCGCCGAGCGCCTGCGGCACGCTGATCGTGATCGCCGTTTGGGTGAAGCCGAGGAAGAAGCAATTCGGGAAGCCATGCGTCGTCAGCCCGTGCAACGTGCGCAAGCCTTCCGACCAATGCTGCGACAACGTTTCGCCGCCGCGGCCGACGATGTCGTAACCGGCGCGCCGCGTGTACGACGTGCCGACTTCGAATCCGGTCGCGAAGATCAGGCAATCGACCGGATATTCCTTGCCGTTCGCGACGACCCCGTGCGCGGTCAAACGCTCGACGCCGCGGCCGTCGGTATCGACCAACGTCACGTTCGGGCGATTGTAGGTCTGCAAATATTCGTCGTGGAAACACGGCCGCTTGCAGAACTGCCGATACCACGGCTTCAACGCTTCGGCCGTGCGCTTGTCTTTGACGATCGCCTCGGCGCGCGCGCGGATCTGATTCATCTTTTTGTAGTCGTTCAGCTCCATCACGATCGCGCGCTCTTCGCCGGTGAGGCGCCGGCCGAGTTTGCGCGCGACGTCCTTCGCCGCCGTGCCGGTCAAGTTGCGGAAGATGTCGGTCCAACCGTCCTTGACCAAGTCTTCGTCTTGTTCGCCGCCGCTGACGAGAATGTTGAAGTTCTCCATGCGGCGCTTCTGCCAACCGGGCTCCAACGAGGCGGCCCACCGCGGATCCGTTTCGCCGTTGTTGCGCACGTCGATCGACGACGGCGTGCGTTGAAACACATACAGATGTTTCGACCACTCGCCGAGATGCGGAATGCACTGAATCGCGGTCGCACCCGTGCCGATGATGCCGACGCGTTTGTCCTGCAAGTTCGTCAACTTGCCGTAGCTGTCGCCGCCCGTGTAGCGATAGTCCCAGCGGCTCGTGTGGAACGTATAGCCTTTGAATTCGTTGATGCCGGGAATGCCGGGCAATTTCGGCCGGTTCAGCGGCCCGTTCGCCATCGCGACGTATTGCGCCTTGAAACGGTCGCCGCGGTTCGTGCTGATGATCCAACGCGCCGCGGCTTCGTCCCACTCCATGCCGGTGATCGACGTCTGCAACAGCGCGTTGTCGTACAGCTTGTAGTGCCGTGCGATGCGCTTGCTGTGCTCGAGGATTTCCGGCGCGAACGAGTACTTGTGCTTCGGCATGTAGCCGAGCTCTTCGAGCAGCGGCAGATAGCAGTACGACTCGACATCGCACATCGCGCCGGGATAGCGGTTCCAATACCACGTGCCGCCGAAGTCGCCGGCGCTCTCGACGACGCGGATGTTCGTGAAGCCGGCGTCGCGCAGTTCCTTGCCCATCAGCAGGCCGCCGAAGCCGCCGCCGATGATCGCGAACTCGACCTCGTCGAAGACCGGCGCGCGCGTGAAGCCCGGGTCGACGTACGGGTCTTCGAGGTAGTGCGAGAACTGCGCTTTGACCTCGACGTATTGTTCGTTGCCGTCGGCACGCAGGCGCTTGTCGCGCTCGGATAGGTATTTCGCTTTGAGTGCATCGGGATCGAAGTCGATGTCGCCGACCAACCCGGCGATCTCGGGGCGCAGTTTCATGATGTCTTCCTCGGGATTTGCTCGGGATTCTAGTCGGCGACGGTGCAGGCAACCAAGCGCTTGTCGACGACGACGGCGCTGCGCCGACACGAACGACGGTCGCGGCGCCGGTTGTTTTCCACGCGCTCTACCACGCCCGCATCCATGCGCAATCGCGACCCTGCACGCGTCATCACAAGGAGAGACGACACGTGACCAACGTCTATCAAGGCAGCTGCTTCTGCGGCGCCGTACAGTTCACCGTCAGCGGCGATCCGGCCGGTATGGGCTATTGCCATTGCGATTCGTGCCGGCATTGGTCGGCGGGGCCGGTCAACGCGTTCACGTTGTGGCAGCCGAGCGCACTGCGCATCACGCGCGGCGCCGAGCACATCGCCTCGTACGCGAAGACGCCGAACAGCCAACGCAAATGGTGCAAGCAATGCGGCGGGCACGTGTTCACCGACCATCCCGGCATGGGGCTCGTAGACATCTACGCCGCCGTGCTGCCGGAACTGGCCTTCAAACCCGGCGTGCACGTGCACTATCAGGAGACGCGGCTGCCCATTCGCGACGGCTTGCCGAAGATGAAGGACATGCCGCAGGAAATGGGCGGCTCCGGCGTGCTGTTGCCGGAGTAACGCCGCGACACTCGCGCTGTCGTCGTGCATGCGATCGAAGCGGTGCTTCGATCTCGCGCCGACGGCTGCGTCAGTCGCTGCGGAGGACTATGCCGGCGTCGCGAGCTTCGAGTACGCGGTGTGCAACGCGACGATCAGGTGCCGCTCGGTGCCGTTCTCGCGCTCGACATTGCCGACCGCGTACTCGGCCGACGTCATCATGTCGGTGAACGCGCTCGGGCGCGGATACCACACCAGCGCGACGTAGTCCCAGTCGCCGTCGGCGAGCGGACCGAGCGCCACGGTACGCACGTCGCCGGCCCAGACGATCGTCGCGCCCCGCGCCTTCATCAGCTTGATCGTGTGAGCGCTATAGCGGCGATACGCGTCCCAGCCGCTGCCGTTGCCGTCGCGCGACCGTTCGCGGAACTTCATCAGGTTGAGCATCACGACCGGCGTATCGGGGTCGAGTCCCGCGACCGCGTCGGCGTGCAGCGTTTCGCGTAGCGTCATTTCCTACTCCCTCGTTGTAGTCGAACCGCTTACGTCGACGCCGAGCCGGCTGCCGTGAATGCGTCTCACCGGAATGGCATCGATGTCGACGCCGTCGAGACACCGCACGTTCACCGCCCAACCGTCGAACGGGACCGCGCCCGCAGCCCGCTCCGACGCCGTGGGATCGCCCGGTCTTCGGAACGGCAAGATCCCGCACGTCGGGCAGAAGTAGTCGCACGCCGTGCGCGAGCCCCATTGATAGGCCGTTAGGTCGGTCCACGGCGTCGACAGGCGCAGCGCGTCCTTCGGCACGCGATGATTCAACGCGCCGCGTCGAATGCAGATCGAGCAGTCGCAGACGCGCACGTGATCGATGTCGGCGTCGACTTCGAAGCGGACCCGCCCGCAGTGACACGAACCGCGGTAGGTCTTCAGCGCCACCGCGAGTCCGTTCACTCGTCGAGCTTCGGCGGTCGATACAGGTATCGAACCACCTTCGCGCACAACGCGAGCGCGACGACCGCGGTGAACCCGATGAATACCGCGAGCAGCGGGCGCCCGTGCGACAT
This sequence comes from Pseudomonadales bacterium, assembly GCA_035686405.1. Lineage (GTDB taxonomy): Bacteria > Pseudomonadota > Gammaproteobacteria > Pseudomonadales > Azotimanducaceae > DATJGR01. The sequence continues at coordinate 4,821 of DASRZO010000344.1, forward strand.
CGCGAAGTGTGCCGCGTTGTACGCATGCGTCAGCGTCAGTACCGGAAATACGCAGCCCAACACCACGGCTGCGACGCGCCGGCGGCGCAAGCCGCGGTCCTGGGACATCATCGATCGAGCTCCTTCATGAACAGGATCTCGAGCGCTTCGCCGGGCAGCAGCAATGCACCGGCGTCGCGATAGCCGAGCCGACGATAGAAGTGTTGCGCGCGCTCGTCCGACAGCGTCGACGTCAGCAGCCGCCGATGGCCTCGCGCCCGCATCACGCACTCCCACTCGTCGACGAGGACGCGACCGTGGGCACGGCCGCGCAGTGGCTCGATGATGAACAACAAGTTCATGAACGGGATCTCGTCCCAGAAATAGCTCCAGCGCAGCCAACCGATGGGTTCACCGGCCAGTTCCGCAACCAGGAATTCCTCGCGCGCGACTTTGTCGGCGACGACGTCGCGACCGATGTGACGCTCTTGCGCCACGAGCCACTCGACGTCGTGCTCGTACGCGAACCTCACACCTACGCTGTCCGTCTTCATCCGGCCCCTCGCCGACCGACGATCGGCAGAGAGTAAACCACGGGGTGTGGCGTCAGAAGATCCGCAAAACCCACAAATATGCGGTCCCATACCGTCCGTGCCGAACGGCGAGCCGGCGCGGCACCGCAGTATTGCGGTCAGCCGCGACCGAGCACCAGTGCGAGCAAGAGGATCGCAAAGAACACGCTCTGGCCGGAGTGCGCGACGATGCCGAACCAGGCGCAACGGAACCGCCGGCTCGGCCAGGCGTAACACACCGCGCCGCCGACGATGTTGCCGGGCAAGCCCCACGGTTGATGCAGGTGGTACAGGCCGAACAGCAGGCCGTTCACGAGCCAGTCCCAACGACCGCACACGCCCGCCATTCGCGGCAGCAGCCAGCCGCGGAACAACAACTCCTCGCCGATGACCGTGTTGAAGAGCGCCGACACGAGGAATAGACCCCACACGTCCCACGCGCCGACGAGTCTGGCCCGCGCTTCCGGCGTCGCGAGTACGCCGTTCAACGAAAAGCCGCTCGGTTCGGCGACGACAGGGACGAGCGACAC
>DASRZO010000345.1:0-3555 GCA_035686405.1 Pseudomonadales bacterium
GCGGAACCGTAGCCGTGTCGTCGTCGCCGCAAGAGCCGCGCGGCGCGCGGCCGTCGCCGCGCAAGCGCGAACGCGATGGCGCCGAGTCGTGACGATCGTCGTCTGTCCGCTGTCGCGCGTCGAAGCGATGGTCGCCGCGCACGCGCCGGAGCGCGTCGTCAGCGTGCTGGATCCCGACTTCGTGTTCCCCGAGCTCGGCGCGGCGTATCGCGACCGGCATCTGCGTTTGCGCTTCCACGACGTGCACGTCGCGGCGAACGGCGAGACCTTGCCGTCGCTCGATCATGCGCGCGAACTCGTCGCGTTCGTCGAAGAATGGAAACGCGAGCGGCCGTTGTTGATCCACTGTCGTGCGGGCGTCGGCCGCTCGACCGCGACGGCGTTCATCGCGGCGTGCGTCGTCAATCCCGGCGTCGACGAATACGCGATCGCACGGGCGCTGCGGCGCGCATCGGCGAACGCGCGGCCGAATGAAGCGTGGGTGAGCGTCGCCGATCGCGCGCTCGGACGCCGCGGCCGCATGCAGCGCGCGATCGAGGACACCGGCCGCGGCTTGCCGTGGATCGACGTGTTCGAAAACGAGCCGTTCGCGATGGCGTCGGACTTTCCCTGACCGGATCCGATGCGGCGACGCGGGATCACGCCGCAGGCCGACGCAGGAACGTATCTGCGCAAAACGAGTGCTCGAAATGACTCAACCGAATCGGCGAGCATTGCCGCCAACGAAATGCACGAACTCGAGGATGGACGCGTGATGAATCGATGGCTGGTGTGTGTGGCGCTCGTGTCGTTCGCCGGCGCCGCCGCGGCGGATGCGGAACGTTTCGCGCAGAAGCTCGCGTTGCCGGACGGTCAGACGGCCGTGGTCGCCGAAGGCGATCTCGAAGCGCGCTCGATCGGTACGTACTCCGTGCGCCTCTATCGCGATGCGGACCTCGCCCAATACGAGTCCGGCATGATCAAGCCGCGCGACGGCGTGGTCGAAGCGGTGCGCGTCGCCGACCTGAACGGCAAAGGCGACAACCAACTCGTCGTGATCGTGCGTTCGGTCGGCACCGGCGGCTATCTGTCGGCGCAGGCCTTCTCGTTCGACAACGGCCGCATCGAGGCGCGCTCGAAAGTCGCCGATTTGCCGAACGACGCCGATCCGATCGCCGCGATGACGAAGACGACCAAGTCGGATAGGACGCTCGGCAAGGGTAAGTACCACGGTCCGACGGAAGGCGTACGGTACTGATTGCGAACATGGGCTGGCACCGATGCCGCCGACTTCGCGAGCGCGCGCGGGTCGATGCGCCGCGTTGTAGATCAGTGCGACCCGACGTCTGCGCGACTGTCCGTCGTCGAATCTGAAATGCTCACATCGTGAGCAACAGCGCGACGTACCAATTCCCGTCGTTCGTCGCCGCGGAGTTCTCGATCGTCGGCCCGGCCGACGCCATCAGATGCCAATGCGTGTCGAGATCGTACGTCGCGCCGAACCCGACGTTCGTGCTGGCGCGGCCACCGCGCTCGGCGGCGGTCTGGTGATAGATCTCGGCGCCGATCTGCAAATTCGCACGAACTTGCCACGTCGTGGCCCAGCCCCACTCGCAGTAGTCGCGCGCACCGCGATCGACCACGCAACCGCCGCCGCCGAACGTCGCGAACGTGTCGCCGACGCGGCCGAGCCAAATCGGCAGCAGCATCGACGTGTGACGCGATCCGACCGCGCTCGAACCGGCAGGTAGGAAGACGCGCGGAAAGAACGCGACGTCGATGCCGACGTCCGACTGATGCAGGAACCGATATTTTGCTGCGAGTTCCGCGTTGCCTAGATCGTATCGGGTGTTGCCGTCGTCCGGCGCGTCCCACGCGAACGGCACGACCGCGGTCAGTTGCAGATTCGGCGCGGCGCCGTAGTTGAAGTCGATCCCGGCGGCGCCGTCCGCACCGCCGCGGCCCACGGCGCCGTCGCCGAATGCATAGATCTCGTAGTGGCCGAAGTCGGTCGGTTCCGGGTCGTCGGTGACATACGGCGGGCCGGCGAGCGCCGCGATCGACGCGACGAGCGAGAGCGCGACGAAACACAGCGCAGCGAAGCCGTTTCCGCTTGCCGCGCCTTGATGGGTCCGTTGGCGCGTCACGGCATCAAATCGGCTTCATGATCCACACCGCGGCCGGGGTCCCGTCCGACGCCGGCACGGCGAGATAGAGACGGTCCCGATCCGCGACGAAGAGCGACGTGCGAGCGTTCGGCGCGGTCGCTACTTCGTCGATGCGCCGGTAGGTGGTGCCGGAACGTTCGAATACGTCGAGGTGACCGTCGCCGCAGCTGACGTACAGGCGCTTGCGCCGCGCGTCGACGTACGCGTCGTCGGCGTCGTCGCAGAGATTCGCCGTCGCATGTCGACCGTGTTCGTCCATCACCAACAGATGCGCCGGATGCCGCAACGGCAGCAGCAGGCGGCCGCCGTCGTCGATCGCGAGCGGATAGTTTGCGCCGGCGATCGGAATCGGCAGCCGCCGCGTGCGGCCGCCGGCAGCGAGTACGACGACGGCGTGGACGCGCGGCACGTTCACGAACACGCGTTGCGACGGCGTGATGCGGAACGCCTCCGGATGACCGCCGAGCGGGAACGTCCGCAATGCGTGCGTATCGACGTCGATCGAAGCCAGGCCGCTGCCGTACCCCACCCACACGCGCCCGTGCGCGGCATCGACGCGCACGTTGTCGGCCTCGTCTCGCAGTTCGATGCGCCCGATCGACTCGAACGTCGCCGCGGAATACAGACGCACCGAACCGTCGCCGCCGTTTGCCACGTATAGCGTGTCGGTCGTCGGCTCGTAGCCGATCCCCTGCGGTTCGAGGAAGTTGTCGAGCGTTCGCAGCACCGTACGGGCATCGAGGTCGATCACGGCGACGCGGTTGTTGACCAGCTCCGCGACGTAGAGACGTTTCCGCGCCGCGTCGACCGCGAGGTGATCGATGCGGCCTGCAACGGCTCCGAGCGGGATCGTCGCTTCGAGTTTCAGTGCGCTCGCGACCGCCTGCGAGCAAACGAGACAGCCGGCTAGAAAGGCGAGCCACCGAAATATGTCGAACGAAATCCCGCACGGCCGATTCATGATTGTGGAGATTACTACGGCGACGTAGCCTTCATCGCGCTGTGCGAACTTGCGCTTGAACCAACGGGCCCGCACGGTCGCGAGTCGGCGATTTCGGCGTGTAACGTATGGTTTCGGAACAAAACATCGTCTCGTACGGCCAAGCGCTGCGCGTGTGGTCGAAGATCGGGTTCATGAGCTTCGGCGGCCCGGCCGGTCAGATCGCGCTGATGCACAAGCTGATCGTCGAGGAGAAACGCTGGATCGGCGAGGAGCGCTTCCTGCACGCGCTCAACTACTGCACGTTGCTGCCGGGACCGGAAGCGCAGCAACTCGCGACGTACATCGGTTGGTTGCTGCACGGCACGCGCGGCGGATTGACGGCGGGGCTCTTGTTCATCGTGCCCGGTGCACTCGCGATCCTCGCGCTGTCGGTGATTTACACGACGCTCGGCCACGTGCCGCTGA
>DASRZO010000346.1:0-2631 GCA_035686405.1 Pseudomonadales bacterium
CCGGAGCGGAGTCGACCGGCACGATCCCGCAGGAGGACATCGAGCGTCTGGTCGCGGCGATCGATCCGCGCGCCACGCTGGTGTCGGCCCGGCCGCTGCAAGGCGGCGTCGGCAACGCGATGACGGCGATCGAAGTGGCGCGCGGCTCGCAGCGCGAGCGATTCGTCGTGCGCCGGCCGCCTGCGTGGGCGCTGCGCGACGACCCCGCGATGCTCGCCAACGAGTTCGCACTGTTGCGGCGATTGCGAGCGTGCGGCATCCGTTGCCAGACGCCGCGCTGGTTCGACGGCACCGTGCCCGACGCGCCGTATCTGGTGCTCGAATACATCGACGGCGCGCCGGATTTCGCGCTGCCGTGGTCCGACGGGCACGTCGAGCAGTTCGCCCGCGCGCTCGCGCAGATCCACCGCGTCGACGCGGGCGACTTCGGGCTGAAAGACAACGCGGCCAGCATCGAACGGTGGTGGCTCCGGCCGCGCGAACGGTTCGACGCGTCGCTGCAAGAGCAGCGCATTTTCGACGCCGTGCGCGCGGCGTGGCCGTGGCCGTCGACCAACGGGCCTACGCTGCTGCACGGCGACTATTGGCCCGGCAACGTGCTGTGGCGCGATGGTGCGCTCGTCGGCGTGATCGATTGGGAAGAGGCGCGGCGGGGCGATCCGTTGTTCGACGTCGCGGTCGCCCGGCTCGAACTGGCGTGGGCGTTCGGAACCGGTCCGATGCACCGTTTCACCGCCGCGTACCGCACGGCGACGTCGGTCGATCTGACGACGTTGCCGTATTGGGAGCTGCTGGCGGCGCTGCGCCCGGCGCACTACATCTCGCATTGGGCGGCGACGTGGCCGGACTACGGCCGCCCCGACGTCACCGCTGCGACGATGCGCGCCGCGCATCGGGTCTTCGTCGAGCAGGCATTCAGCGCGCTCGGCCGCGGCGGCTGATCCAACAGGTGTCGCGCCGGCGCCGAACATCGCGCTCGTGACCGTCGTCGTGTCGTGGTCGAGCGCGACGGGCGCAGCCTTTCGTGGCACCTCGAAAAAAATAAAACTTGTCATGTGTCAAAAATATCAGTAGGATTTTTGTCAATTGACAAGTTAAGCGATCGAGTTCGATGCAGGCGGTGCAACGCGAGTTGGTCCAAGAGCGCGCTCAGGTGACGCGAGACAGGTTGCTGAAAGCGGCGATCGCGCTGTTCGCCGAACGCGGCTACGACGCGATCGGCACGCGCGAAATCGAAGCGGAGGCGGGCGTGAATCGCGGGCTCATCACCTACCACTTCGGTTCGAAAGAGGCGTTGTGGAAAGCCGCGATCGAAACGCTGTTCGACGATCAATCGGAAGAACTCGCACTCGCGCAGCAAGGCGCCGACGGACTCGATCCGGTCGACAGACTCGCCAACGTGATCCGCCGCTTCGTGGAATACAGCGCGCATCGGCCGGAGCTGAACCGGATCATGGTGCAAGAGGGGAAACACGACGATTGGCGCCTCGCGTGGATCGTCGACCGGCACGTGAAGCCGTACTACGCGACGACGAAGCGCCTGCACGAGGCGGTCGTCGCCGCAGGCATCGCGCCGCCGATGGAGCACGTGCACTTCCACTACGTCTTGGTGGGCGCCGCCGCGTTGATGTTCGCGATGGCGCCCGAATGTCGGCGACTGTCGGGCCGCGATCCCAGCGATCCCGCGATGATCGCTGCGCACGCAGACGCACTCGTTCGATTACTACTACCGGGAGCACACGATGAAACTCGCAACGTTCACGCACGATCGAAAAACGCGGATCGGGCTGGTGGTCGGCGACGCGCTGATCGATCTGGCCGCGGCCGAGCCGGGGTTGCCGACGGACATGAAGACGTTCCTCGAAGCGGGCGACGCAGCGTGGCAACGCGCACGCAACGCTGAACGGCGCGCGAACGCCGCGCGCATTCCGCTCGCCGCCGTAAAGCTCGAGGCACCGATCAAGAATCCCGGCAAGGTGCTCGCCATCGGCCTCAACTACGCCGATCACGTGAAGGAAAGCGGCATGCAGCCGCCGAAGCATCAGATCTGGTTCAACAAGCAATGGAACTCGATCTGCGGGCCCCACGACGCGTTCGAGATTCCGTCGACCGCGCCGAACGCCGTCGACTACGAAGGCGAACTCTGCTTCGTGGTCGGCAAGCGTTCGCGCCGAGTGCCGGCTGCGCGCGCACACGAAGCGATCTTCGGCTACTGCTGCGGCAACGACGTGTCGGTGCGCGACTGGCAGCTGCGCACCCCGCAATTCACGTTGGGAAAGTCGTTCGACACGCACGCGCCGATCGGGCCGTGGATCGTGACGGCGGACGAACTCGGCGACCCGCACACGCTCGGGCTCCGCACGTTCGTCAACGGCGAGTTGCGGCAGAGTTCGAACACCACGCATCTGATCTTCGATTGCTTCGCGCAAGTGCACGAATTGTCGAGCGCGTTCACGCTCGATCCGGGTGACGTGATCTTCACCGGCACGCCGGCCGGCGTCGGCGGCGCGATGAGGCCGCCCCAATTCCTGCGCGTTGGGGATCGCGTGCGCGTCGAAATCGATCGCATCGGCGCGATCGAGAACGTCGCGGTAGCGGGGCGAATGGAGACGGTGCTCGGATGAACGCGCC
>DASRZO010000347.1:0-3326 GCA_035686405.1 Pseudomonadales bacterium
GCGGGTCGGCGATCGAATCACGTTGCACTCGACCACGTGGGTGACGAAGGACGGTTCGAACGACTGGCCGCTCGAGATCGTCGGCTTGGTCAATGCGGGTCCCGACGACGATCGGATGTTCGCCAACGACTTGATGGTCAACTACGACTACCTCGATGCGCGGCGCGCGATCGGCGAAGGCACGGTGCACCAATTCGTCGTCGCGGTCGACGCCGGCGCCGATCCGAGTGCCGTCGCCAAGCAAATCGACGAACTGTTTGCGAATTCGAGCGACGAAACGACGACGGTAAACGAACAGCAGTGGATCGCGTCGGTCGCCGCGGAGGTAGGAGATCTGCAGCGGTTCGTCGATTGGATCATCGGCGCGGTGCTATTCACGCTACTGCTATTGGCCGGCAGCGTCATGTCGCAATCGGTGCGCCATCGAAGCACGGAGTTCGGCGTGCTGAAAGCGCTGGGCTTTCGCGACGACGCGGTGTGGGCATTGGTCGTTGCGGAAGCGGCGATCATCAGCGTCGTCGCGGCAGCGATCGGTCTCGCAATCGCCGCTGCGGTCTTCCCGGCGGTGTTTCATTCGATCGCGTCGGTGCCGATGTCGTTGTCGCTGCACGTGTACGTCGCCGGGTTCGCCATCGCATCGACACTCGCGTTCGTCAGCGCTTCGCTACCGGCGTTGCGCGCGCGGCGGTTGTCGGTGGTCTCCGCCTTGTCGGGCCGTTAGCAATGAGCGCGCTGCGCCAGACATTCGCAATCACCGCGATCGGTCTGCGGACGATTCCCGAACGGCTCGGACCGGCGTCGGTCGTCTGCATCGGCATCGCCGGCGTGGTCGCGGTCCTGATCACGGTGCTCGCGATGGGCGGCGGCTTGCGCACGGCGCAAGCGCAATCCGCCCGCGCCGATCGCGCGATCGTGCTCGCGGCCGGTTCGCGCGCCGAAGCGACGAGCTTTCTGTCGCGCGACGACGTCGCCGTCATCGCAAGCGCTCCCGGCATCCGCCGGGCCGAGAACGGCGCGCTCGCCGTGTCGGCCGAGTTGCTGTTGCCGGTGAACGCTACGCGCAAGTCCAACGGCCAAAACGGCACAGTCACCGTACGCGGCGTGACGCCCCTCGCGACCGTCGTACGCAGCGACGTCCGGTTGATCGCCGGCCGTATGCTCGCGACCGGCGTTCGCGAGATCGTCGTCGGCCGTGCCGCCAACGCGCAGTTCGCGAACCTCGACGTCGGCGGCTCGGCGCATTTCTACAACGGCGATTGGACGGTCGTCGGGGTGTTCGCGAGCGGCGGCGATACCCACGAATCGGAACTGTTGGCGGACGCGGACACGTTGATGTCGGCGGCGCGGCGAACCGGCTTCAACGCCGTGACGGTCGGCCTCGACACGCCCGCGGCATTCGACGGGTTCCGCGACGCGCTCGTGAACGATCGGCGCGTGAAGGTCGACGTCGAACGCGAGACCGACTACTTCGGGCAGCGCTCGGCGCAAGCGGGCGCGGTCATGGACGTCGTCGCGACGACGATCGCGGGGATCATGGCCATCGGCGCGTTGCTCGGCGCGCTCAACACGATGTATTCCGCCGTCAGCGCGCGCGGCGTCGAGATCGCGACGTTGCGCGCGGTCGGCTTCGGCGCAACGCCGGTCGTCGTCTCCGTTCTCGCGGAGGCGGAGTTGCTCGCGCTCCTCGGCGGTTGCTTTGGCGCCGCAATCGCGTGGTTGTTGTTCAACGACCACTCGTTCACGACCGGCACGGTCACCGGTCAAACCACTGGGTATCTGCACATCGACGCACCGCTGATCGTCGAAGGCATCGTCTGGGCGGCGCTGATCGGTCTGCTCGGCGGATTGTTCCCCGCCATGCACGCGGCGCGCGCGTCGGTCGCCGACGCGCTGCGCGTGAGCTGAGGCGCCGCGTCGCGACGAATCGCTAGCGTTCGCCGCTCGCCACTTCCGCGAGCACGAACTCGCAGCGTTCGTCGACCGGACCGATCGGCACCTCGACCACCGTGTATCCGCAGCGCCGGTACCAATCGCGCGTCACGCGATCGACCCGCTGCGCGTGTTCGAACGTGTGATCGCGCTCCGCGTCGGTCACGTAAATCTCGCGCCACGGCGGCAACACGAAAACCTTGGCGAAGTACGGGTATTTCGCGAGCCACGTTTTGAACTGCGCGTCGCCGAGCGGCGCGATCGCATCAAGCCCTGCCAACGAATCGAGTACGCCGCGCTCGAAGAAGACGTGGCCGGGGCGCGCCGCGTAGCGATCGTAGTTCTCGACATCCATACGCAGCACTTGGCGCGCGACCGCGCCGCGCTCCGCCTCGCCGTGCGGTCGCGGACTGAGCCCGCGCTTGCGACGCTCTTGAATGATGCTGCGCGGCGCATCGCCGACGATCGTGTAGCCGCGTGCATGCAACAGCCCTAGCAGCGTGCTTTTGCCGGCGCCCGGAGCGCCGGTGAGTACGACGAGGGACATGGAAATGCCTCCTTCAATGCAGACCGAACGTGTGGGTGACGGAACGAAGGGAATCGTGCTGCGGGTCTTGGTCGCGAGGCGGCGGTCAATCGTTCAAGTCGTCGGACGCACCGTCATGCCGTACGAAACGCGACTCGCGCCCGCTCGCAAAACGATTCGACGAGTTCAACGGGCGGAATCTCGCCGCGGCGAAACATCTCGACTTGCAGCGCGGGACCGGCCTCGTCAAAGCGATCTCGCAACGCATTCGAGACCGGCTGCACGAGGTAGTGGATGTGGCCCGCGACGAATCCGCCATGCGACCACAGACACACGTACGCCTGATCGCATGCGGTGAGTCGACGCACGACGCCACTCGCCGCGCCGAGCAGCGGGCCCATCTCGGCCAGCTCCGTTCGAGACAACTCCCACACGTGCAGCACGTGACGGCGCGGCTTCACGATGAGTGCGCCGACGCCGAACGGCCCGGTGCAGTGCTCGACGACCCAGTGCTGTGTCCCGTGAATCCGGCCGCCGGGCAGCGGCGCGCGGCCGGCGATCAAGTCGCACGCGTAACACGCAACACGGGCCGCCTCGTCAGGCATGCGCGGCGCGCGGCGAAGTCTCCGCGGTTTTCCTTGCCTTACGCACCCACAGCTCGCGATGACCGCGGAAGATCGGGTTGACGCCCCACTGCGGCTCGGGGTTGCACAGCGCGAGATCCGGGAATCGTCCCAACAGTTCCTCGAAGGCGACCTTCGCCTCCAATCGCGCGAGCGATGCACCGATGCACAAGTGGATGCCGTAGCCGAACGACACCTGGTTGACCTTCTCGCGGCCGATGTCGAACGTGTCCGGGTCGGCGTTCGCA
>DASRZO010000348.1:0-8240 GCA_035686405.1 Pseudomonadales bacterium
GCGAAAACGCTTCTCCAAGTCTTGAACGAGGATCTGGGGCATGGCGGTGCCACCGTCGGGGGGCGCGCATTGAACCATAAACGGTTTTTGGTTCCCATCGCACGATGAAGGAAAGCGATCGACGTCGACGCCACCGCGACGAACGCCGCGCGACGGCGCAACGCACGACCCGTTTTCGCACGGCGCCGTTCGTGCGCGACGGCATACCGGCGAGCACCGTGCATCTGCCGATCGGCGGTTGGGCCACCGTGCTCGACGCGCTATGTGCACGCTTCCCGAACATCGAGCGCGCGCGATGGCTCGACCGCATCGCGCGCGGTGCCGTACTCGACGCCGCCGGCCGGCCGTTCGCCGTCGACGCCACGTACGCCGCAGGATTGCGCGTGCATTACTTCCGCGAAGTCGTCGCCGAACTGCCGATTCCGTTCGCAGAGACGATCGTGTATGCCGACGCGAGTCTCGTCGTCGTCGACAAGCCGCATTTCCTGCCGGTCGTGCCGGGGGGCGAGCGCGTCCGCGAGACGCTGCTGACGCGGTTGATCGCGCGATTCGACAACCCGCACTTGGTACCGCTGCACCGGATCGATCGCGCGACAGCGGGGTTGGTGATGTTCTCGGCGGATCCGGCGACCCGCGCCGCCTACCACGCGCTCTTCGGTGAGCGGCAGATCGTCAAACGCTACGACGCGTCTGCCCCGCCGTTACCGGAGCAACGCTTTCCGCTGCTGCGACGCAGCCGGATCGAGGGCGCGTCCGACTTCTTCCGCATGTGTGAAACCGCCGGCGCGGCAAATTCCGAAACGACGATCGCAGTGGTCGCGACCGAACCGAACCGTTGGCACTACGCGCTCGCGCCGGTGACCGGTCGCAGGCATCAACTGCGCGTGCACATGGCCGCGCTCGGTGCGCCGATCGAGAACGACCCGTGGTATCCGGCGCTGCAGCCCGCTGCGCCTGACGATCCGACCCGGCCGCTGCGGCTCGTTGCGCGCTCGCTCGAATTCACCGATCCGCTCGACGGCTCACGGCGTCGTTTCGACAGCGCGCGATCGCTGTCGGGTCCCGCGACCTGAGCGTCGGCTGGCCTTCCGCCCGCACACCCCTTACAGTCCGAAACCCCGCCAAAACAGGAATCCGACATGGCATTGGTTGACTACGAAGTGAAAGGCCACGTGGCCGTCGTCACGTTGAACCGCCCCGATGCACGCAACGCGATCAATCCGGAAGTCGCGGTGCGTCTCGCCGACGCGTTCGTCGCCGCGCGCGACGACGACAACGTGCGCGTCATCGTGCTGACCGGCAAAGGCAGCGCGTTCTGCGCCGGCGCCGACTTGGGCCAGCTCATTCCGATGATGTCCGGCGCGCGCAAACCGGAAAACGAATTCGATCATCGCGTGCTGAAGGAACCCGGCATCACGTCGCGCGCGTTGCTGCGCAACTTCGACACCGAGAAGCCGGTCGTCGCCGCCGTGAACGGTCACGCAATCGCCGGCGGTATGGAGATTCTGCAGGGCACCGACATCCGCGTGTCGTGTCCCGAAGCGAAGTTCGGCGTGCAGGAAGTGAAGTGGGCGATCTTCCCGGCCGGCGGCTCGACGGTGCGCTTGCCGGTGCAGCTGCCGTTCGCGAAGGCGATGGAACTCCTGCTGACCGGCGACTTGATCAGCGCAGACGAAGCGAAGGCGATCGGCTTTTTGAACTACGTCGTCCCGGCCGACCAAGTGATGGCGAAGGCGATGGAGATCGCCGAGAAGATCGCCGCGAACGGTCCGCTCGCCGTGAAGGCGATCCGAAAGTCGGCGCGCGCATGTCTCGGTGTACCGGAAAAAGAGGCGCTCAAGATCGAGTCGGAAATTTCCGGCCCGATCTTCCAAACCGAAGACGCGAAGGAAGGGCCCGCGGCGTTCATGCAGAAGCGCAAACCGAACTACAAGGGCCGCTGAGGCGCGCCGCTCAGTTCGGTTCTTCGTTCAACCAGGCGATCGCGTCGGCGTGCGTGCGGAACACGCGCATGCCGACGAACGTCGGCCACGCGAAACCTTGGAACATCCGGCCGAGTCCGTACGTGACGTCTTCCGGTCCGACCACCGCGCAGCGCCCGAACGGCACCAGTTCGTGCATGTCCTCGAGCCGCGTCGCGACTTCGTCGACCTGTTCTGCGGTCGCATGGCCTTCCATGAACGTCAGGTCGAGCAACACGTCGCAGTTCGCCCGCAAGCGCGCGTCGCGCGTCAGCTGCTTGAAATGTTCCTTCACCTCCGCATACGTGACGGCGCCTTCGCAGCGCGTCTGCAGCCGGTTCGCGAGATCGTCGTAGCGATACGAGACCGGCATGTCAGAGGTGCCAATCCGCGGTGATGCCGACCGTTCGCGGCGGGCCGAGCTGCAGATACCCTTCCGGCGCGTAATCGAGCCGCGGATCGTTGCCGAAGTAGTAGCCCTTCACGGCGTATTTCTTGTCGAAGGCATTGTGTATCCAGCCGGTCAGGCTCCAGTGATCGCGCTGCACGCCGGCGCTGAAGTGCGCGAGCGTATACGGCTTCGATTGGAACGAGTCGCTGTCCGAAAAATAGTACGCGTCCTTCCCTTCGACGGCGGCGCGCGCGAACCATCCGTTGGGCCATTCATATTGCGCGCTCGCGAAGAACTGATACGAGGGCGCCTGCGCTTGTTGGCGGCCGTTCAGCTGTTGCCCCGAGCCGTTGACGAAGTTGCGATACTCCGACGACAGCAGCCCCAGGCTACCGAACAGTTCCACGCGCTGCGTCGGCTCGTATCGCAATTCGCCTTCGAGGCCGTAGTTGTTGCCGGTCGCCGCGTTGCCGGTGTACTCGATGAATTCCGACGGTCCGCCCGGACGCACCCGCGTGATCGACGTATCGACCTGCATGTCCTGCCGCCACATGTAGAAGAGCGCGACGCGGCCGACCAACGTATCGTCGAGCCAGTTGCCCTTCACGCCGACCTCGGCGTTGATCAACGTTTCCGGATCGAACTGGCGCAGATCCGCCGGCAGCGTGCCGTCGGTGTTGAACCCGCCGGATTTGTAGCCGCGCGACACGCTCGCATACACCATCGTGTTCGTGCGGATCAGATGCGACAGCGCGATCCGACCGCCCCATAGATTGTCGTTCGGCTCCGCCTTCACGCCGTCGCTGTCGTGATAGTCCGCGTCGTGTCGTTCGAGCCGCAGCCCAAACGTCAGATTCGTCGTGTCGGAGAGGTGCGTCTCGGTCTGCCCGAAGATCGCCGCCCGTTGAATGCGGAACGTGCTGAGAAAGTCGGACGTCAAGATCGTGTACGTGCGATGCAGCTTTTCTTCCTGTTCGAGTCCGTACACGCCGACCGCCCAATCGGTCGTATCGCCGAACAACCGGCCGGCGTCGTTCGAAATGAAGCGCAGCTCCGCCGACGAGGTATTCCAGTCGCGCCGGTACAAGTCGGTCGAGGCGTAGCCGTTCGGATCGAATCCGACGAACGTCCAGTCTTCGTCGTAGCCGTATTCGATGTCGGAGGCGGCGTGCGCGAGGATCGTCTCGACGACGAACGATTCCGGCTGCGAGAACGTGCCGATCACGCTGCCGAACTGCGATTTCTGCGTGTCCTTACCCGGCTGATCGGACAGCGTCGTGCGGTTGTTGTTCAGCGAAAACGCGTCGTAGCCGTTGTCGACGTCGATGTAACCCGCCGCGAAGTCGAACGCGGTCTGGTCGTTCGCCTGCCAATGCAGCTTCGCGCGCGTCGTCAGCTCGTCGTAGTCGTTCGTATCGTCGCGATGCAGGAACGCGTTGTGAATGTAGCCGTCGCTGTCGTACTGCTGGATCGCGAGGCGCCCTTGCACCGAATCCGACAGCGGCCCGGAGACGTAGCCGCCGGCGCTGCGCGTGTTGTAGTCGCCGCCTTCGACGGTGACGCCCGCCGCGAGCTCCTTCGTCGGATCGTTGGTCGTCACGTTGATCAAACCCGCGAGCGCGTTCGCACCGTACAACGTCCCTTGCGGTCCGCGAAAAACCTCGACCTGCTTCACGTCGTACAGGGTGCTGACGGTCGCGATGCCGGAGAAATCGACGTGGTCGATGATCGTGCCGACCGACGGATTCAGCGGTGCGATGAATTGCTCGGTCTCGCCGACGCCGCGGATCTGAAAGTAGCGCCCGCGCGACGCGCCGCTCGCGAAGTTCACGTTCGGCATCATGTTCAGCACCTGGTCGAGATGCTGCGCTTCGAGGCCTTGGATGTCTTCGCTGGTCGCGACGGACACGCTGCTCGGCAACGAATCGAGCGGATCCGAGCGGAACTCGCCGGTGACGACGATCTCTTCGATGCCGGCCGGGGGCTCGTCGCCGAACGCGGGCAGCGCGAGCACGCACGCGAGGCTCATGGCGACACGAACGATCCGATGCTTCGACGAACGCGACATTCCCCGCTCCGTTCACGACGATCCGGAGCAGCGAAGTCGACGAGTGAGGAGACGCGACCAACAGGGCGGGCACCACCATCACCTATCCCTACGCCGGCATTACCCGGATCAGGTTCACAGGGTCCACCGAACTTCGGTGTCTCAGGCCTCGCGGCCACCCCTTAGGCAGGAACGGATTCTGTACTCGAACTGCCGCAAGCGCAACGCTCGTGATGCGTCGGCGTCGCCGACGCATCGCGAACCGATCTAACGACGCCGTTAACCCGCGTGCTTGCGTTGGTCCGGCAGCTGATAGCCCTGTGCGTCCAGGTGCGCGCGCACGGTCTTCTTGTCCATCTTGCCGGTGCTCGTGTGCGGGATCGACTCGACGAAGAGCACGTCATCGGGCAACTGCCACTTCGCGAACTGCTGGGCGCAATGATCGATGACTTGCTTCGCGGTGAGGTCGACGCCGGGCTTCTTGATGACCAACGCCACCGGCCGCTCGTCCCATTTCGGATGCGGTCGACCGACGACGCATGCTTGCGCGACGCCGGCGAGCGCGCAGATGTGATTTTCCAGATCGACCGACGAGATCCACTCGCCGCCGCTCTTCACGAGATCTTTCGAGCGGTCGCTGATGATCAGGTATTCGTCGGCGTCGATCTTGCCGACGTCGCCGGTGATCAACCAACCGTCGTGGAACTTCGTCGGCTGCGCGTCGTGATAGTACTCGGAGCAAATCCACGGACCGCGGATCAGGATGTCACCGACCGCTTCGCCGTCGTGCGGCAAGCGATTGAAGTTCTCGTCGAAAATGTCGATTTCGAGGCCCGGCATCAATTGCCCCGCTTTCGCGACGTTGGCGAACTTCTGGTCTTCGCTGAGCGCGAGCTGCGCGCGCTTCATCACGCGCCGCGACAGCGTCGCGAGCGGGCTCGTCTCCGTCATGCCCCAGCCCTGGATCATCTCGACGCCGAGCGTGTCCCAGTACCAACGGATCAGCGAAGGGGGCGGCGCCGATCCGCCGCACGTCAGGCGCGACAGCTTCGACAGATCGTATTTGCCGGGATTCGCTTCGTACGCGGCCTTGATGCCTTGCCAGATGGTCGGCACGCCGGCCGAAATGGTCACGCCCTCCGCGGCCATCAACGCTGCAAGCCGCGCCGGGTCCATGTAGCGGCTCGGCATCACCTGCTTGCAACCCAGCATCGTCGCCGACCACGGCAATCCCCAGCCCTGCGCATGGAACATCGGCACGATGCCGCACAGCGTGTCGGTGCCCGACAGGCCCATCGAGTCCGTCATCGCCTGCGCCATCGTGTGCAGATACTGCGAGCGGTGCTCGTACTCGACGCCTTTCGGGTTACCGGTCGTGCCGCTCGTGTAGCAGAGGCCGAGCGGCGAGTTTTCGTCGATCTCCGGCCATTCGTAGCGGGTCGGTTTGCCTTTGATGAACGCTTCGTAGTCGATCGCGTTCGGCAGCGCCGTATCCCACTTCTCGAAGCCTTCTTCGGTCGCGACGACGACGCGCCGCACGCTCGGAATCTTGCCGTGCAGTTTCTCGAGCAACGGCAACACGTCGGAGTCGACGATGATCAACTTCACCTGCGCGTGATTGACGATGTACGTGAGGTCGACGTCGGAGAGCCTCACGTTCAGCGTATGCAACACCGCGCCCATGCCGGCCGTCGCGTAGTAGGCCTCGAGGTGGCGCGAACCGTTCCACATGAACGTGCCGACGCGGTCGCCGATCTGGATGCCGGCATCGCGCAGCGCGTGGGCGAGCTGGTGCGAGCGTTCGCGCAGCTGCGTGTACGTCTGCCGGCGCGTGCCGTTGGCGGTCACGGTGACGATCTCTTCGCGCGGCGCGACGCGCGGACCGCGTTCGAGCAAGCGGTGCATCAAGAGCGGCGTGTGCTGCATGCCCATCGTGTCAAGGCTCCGTGAAAATGAAATCGAGGCCGGAGTCTAGCGGGGTGAGCGATGGGGGCAAAGGTGCGCCGGTCACGAGCCACAACGCGAAGGTCCGCCGCGCTGCGATCAAACGCGCTTTGCACGTCGCGATCACCCGCGCATGTCGATCACCCAGACGCTGCTCGGCGAGCAACCAAGCCTCGGAGCGCGGCGCCGCTGCGTGACGAAATACCGAGGTCTTGTTGTCGGCGCGGGCCGGAACGCCTGCGCCTTCACGCGCGCAGCCAGAAGACATCGAGGCTCGCCTTGTCGCGCGCGATCAGCTCGTCGTAGTCGTACGCGCGAAAGCATCCGTCGGGCTGCAACTCCGACCACGTCGCCGCGCGCGCATGCCGGTTCGCCGGGTTGTACAGCGACACGAACTCATCGAGATCGTCGCGCCTCAACGGGTTCTTTTTCAGCGTGAAGTGCTTGTTCGCGCGCAGGTCCTGCATGGACCAGCCGGCGAGCGTGAGCAGGCGATCGATGTCGGCGCGGGCTTCGCGTTCGTTCGGGACCATGGGGCCGCAGTGTGCCGCAGGATGTGCAGAGGGACCATATTCGCGATGTGCGGACGCTTCGCGGTGTGTGGGCCGCCGACCGGGCCGACGGCGCGAACGACCGGCTCCGCTACCACGGTCCCGCCCGCGCGCCCCTCCGTTCGGTCGGCGGGATCAGCTCGCCGTCGCCGCGGCAGAAGATGAAATCGGCGCCGTCCTTGACGACGTAGTACCCGCCCTCGTGCAAAAGCCTGTGGTGATGCCGGCACAGCAGCACGAGGTTGTCGAGGCGCGTCGCGCCGCCGTCGGCCCAGTGATGAATGTGATGACCGTCGACGAAGCGCGTGTTGCAGCAGCCCGGGAAGCGGCAGCCGCGGTCGCGATGCTTCAGCGCGCGACGCAGCGGCGCGCTGATGACGCGGGTTTTGCGGCCGACGTCGAGCACTTCGCCGGCGCCCGTCGTCAGGATTCGCACCATCGCGCTGTCGCACGCGAGCCGGCGCACCGATTCGGCCGCGAGCACGGCGGCGTCTTCTGCGTGCGGCGGATCGTCGGGATTCACCGCGCCGAGCTCGGGCAACGATTCCGCGGAAGCGTGCACGGTGACTTGAAAGCGATCGGCCGTGTTGAGCCCTTCCTCTGCTACGGGCGGATCGGACAGGAAACGCTCGGCGAGGATCGCGAGCGCATCTGCACGGCGCACGGTGAGCGGCATGTCTTCGACGCGCGCATCGTCGTGGCGCAGGCGCGGCCGGTGCGGTTGACCGCGGAACAGCCAGTCCATCGCGCGATCGAGCGCCTGCAGCAGCAACGCGCCCTGCTCGGCCGGCAGCCGGCCTTCGAACACGAGCGTGCCGTCGTCGTCGGTGTGCGACGTGAAGGTGCGATGGCGATACGCGGTGAATGCGACGCGCGATTCTTCGAGCCGCTGCGCCTGCCGCATCGCTCTCACCGTGCGCTCGACGTCCGCGGCAGGGTTCGTTCGCGCGAGCTCGACGAGTTCGCTCTCGCTCTGCCGATCCGCGATGCGCGTGATCGCGCGGACCTTCGAATACGACACGTCACCGGCACGAAACGCGGCGCGCGTGACCGGCAATTCCGACAACGAACGCGCGACGCGCACCTTCTCGCGCGCGGTCACCATGTCGAGCCCGCCGCAATGAAAAAACACCCCTAACGTGCACGCAGAGGGGAGGCGGCTTGCGTCGACGTACGATTCGACCGCACGACGCAGGCCTCACCCGACGATTCCGCGGAATCGTCCGCGATGCGCGCGCGAGTCCACCGCACACCGCCGCCACACGAAGTTCCTCGCCCCACCGTGCACAACCGTCGCACCGACGGCTAGAATCCATCGACTCCAAAGCACTCCATCGGAACAGATC
>DASRZO010000349.1:0-2045 GCA_035686405.1 Pseudomonadales bacterium
CGCCGGTGAAGCCGGCAACTGGCCGCTCGCCGACTACGAAGTGGACGAGTTGACCGAAGGTTTCGACGACGTCGTGCGCTTCCATCCGACGCACAAGGATTCGCCGCAGCCGTTGCGCGATTTGGTGCCGGCGTTGATGGACGAGCCGCTCGCGCAGCTGCGCGCTGCGATCGGCGCGCGCGACAAACCGCGCTTCGAAGCGGCGTTCGACGCGCTGACCGCCGCCTGCAACGCGTGTCACGAAGCCACGCATTTCGGCTTCAACGTCGTGCAACGCCCGACCGCGAACCCCTATACGAATCAGCGTTTCGAACCGCGGCCGTGAGGCGATCGACGCGCTGATCCGGCGCTCGGCTACGGCGTTTGCGCCGCTCTAGATCAGGTCGCGGCCGGCGGTTTCTGCGCGGCCATCGCCTTCAACGCTTCGAGCACTTGCGTCTCCTCCGGCGTGAGATCGGTCGGCGGGCAGCGCGGGTCGGTCTTCTGGATCGCCTTGATCATCACCGGCGTCAGCGGAATCGGGTCGCAACCGTGGCCGGTCTCGCAGATGAGGTCCCATTCCGGCCGTGCCTTCACGTGGCACGCGAAGCAGTTGCCGCCGAAGCGGTTCACGACGTCGACGAAGCCGCGCGTCCGAATGCTCGACTTGCCGTCGGTGACGTCGAGTTCGAAGAACTCCCAATCCTTCGTCGCCGCGTTGAAGCCCGCTTCGCGCTTCACCATGACTTCGGTCGGTACCAACTGCACGACCGATCCCGGCGGATAGACGCCGCCGTTCGGCGCGTTCGCCGCGGCGAGCGTGCCTTTCAGGTCGCCGTTCAAGTTCGACACGTAGAAGCCGCGCACCGGCGTCATGTCGCGGATGCACTTGAACGAGTCGGCCGTGATGTCGGCGGAAGTCTTCTGCGCTGCGTACGAGGTCGTGAGTCCTGCACAGGTCAGTACGGCCGCGAGCGTGACGGCGATCGCGCGGAAACGTGTGTTCATCGTCGGTCCCCTTCCTGATGGCGAACGAGCAACTCGTTCGGTTTTATATTGCACGCAATATAATCGCTTGCGATCTTCTTGGGTGTCAACCCGTCGCACGCTAGAATCGCGCCGAGCCGTACTTCGAGACCGCCGATGGCATCGCCTCCGCACCTGCACGCGAGCAACCAGATCTGTTTGTCGCTGTATTCCGCGACGAATGCGCTGACCCGCGCGTATCGCCCCCTGCTGGATCCGTTGGGCCTGACGTATCCGCAATATCTGGTGATGTTGGTGTTGTGGGAGAACGACGACTTGTCGGTCACGGAGATCTGCGAACGCACGCGACTCGACACCGGCACCATGACGCCGCTGCTGAAGCGGCTCGAAGCGAAAGGTCTGCTCGCGCGCGGGCGGGCCGACGACGACGAACGCCGCCGGGTGATTTCGTTGACGCGCAAAGGCGCCGCGCTGCAGAAGGCCGCCGATCAAGTACCGATCAAGATGAGCTGCATCGGCGTCTTGACGCCCGCGCAGGCGATCAAGCTGAAAGAGCTCGCCGAGACGCTGTTCCGCAATTTGCAGCAGCTCGGTGCCTGACGGCTCAATGCCGTCGAACGATCGCATCCATCGGGTCGCCTACGTCGCGCGGCACCGTCGAGCGCCCGTGCAGCGCGCGCCGTAAACTCGGGGCGACGGCGGCGACGCCGACACGGCGAGGGCGCGATGGCGGTGCGGGTCGTACGGTTGGGCGAACCCAGAACGAACGGCGAAGGCGTGCGCATCGGCACGGTGCGGCGGCCGCCGCGCGGCGTGCCGAAGTCGGAGTTCTCGGCGCAGGATTGGTACGACGTCTGGTATCCGAATCTGGCACCGAGCGCCGATGCGGTGAAGCTCGGCCGACGAGCGAACTCGGCGGCGCAGTGGAAAGCGTTCGAGTGCATGTACCGCGCGGAGATGGCGACGCCGGACAATCGCCGCACGATCGAATTGTTGGCGGCGCTGTCGCGAACGAGCCACTTCTCCGTGGGTTGTTACTGCGAAGACGAGACGCGCTGCCATCGTTCGATCTTGCGCGC
>DASRZO010000350.1:0-6291 GCA_035686405.1 Pseudomonadales bacterium
CTTCGGCACGCGCACGTTGTCGAAGAACGTTTGGCAGAACGGCGACGAGCCGCTGATCAGCGAGATCGGCTGCGTCGTGACGCCGGGTGACGCCATGTCGAAGAGCAGGAAGCTGATGCCTTCGTGCTTCG
The DNA here is from genome assembly GCA_035686405.1 of Pseudomonadales bacterium. Lineage (GTDB taxonomy): Bacteria > Pseudomonadota > Gammaproteobacteria > Pseudomonadales > Azotimanducaceae > DATJGR01. Next base: position 132 of record DASRZO010000350.1, read on the forward strand.
GCGCGTTGAAGTCGGTGCGCACCAAACAAAAGATCCAGTCGGCGTAGTTCGCGTACGAGGTCCAGATCTTCGAGCCGTTCACGACGTAGTAGTCGCCCATGTCTTCGGCGCGCGTGCGCAGGCCGGCGAGGTCGGAGCCGGCGCCCGGTTCCGAATAGCCCTGACACCAGCGGATCTCGCCGCGGACGATCTTCGGCAGGTGTTCCTTCTTCTGTTCTTCGTTCGCGAATTCGAGCAGCGCGGGTCCCAGCATCCAGATGCCGAAGCTCGACAATGCGGGGCGTGCGTTGATGCGCCCGAGTTCCTGCTGCAGCACGCGGTTCTCGTCGACGGTGAGTCCGCCGCCGCCGTATTCCTTCGGCCACATCGGGCACGTCCAGCCGCGCTCGGCCATGCGCTCGAGCCAGACCTTCGAGTCGGGGTTTACGAACTTCTCGCCGCGGCCGCCCCACACGGTTTCTTCTTCGCTGCCGGGGGTGCGCATCGACGGCGGGCAATTGGCTTCGAGCCAAGCGCGGGTTTCGCGGCGGAACGTATCGAGGTCGGTCACGGCGGCCACCTTTCATTCGACGAATTTTGCGAGCGGCGATTCTAACGAGGTTGCCGCTGTGCGCGCAGCCCTCTGCGTGCAGCCGGCTGCGCGCGGCTGCACGGATGTCGTCGACGTCGATCGCCCGCCCGGCCGATCGCGCGTGCGCACCGGACTGATCGCGCACCGGGCTGATATAGTTCGACCCATTCGCATTCGGGACCGACCTTTATGGCAAGCGCGCTTCCGGCGTTCGATTCGCGGGCGTTTCGCAACACGCTCGGGCAGTTCTGCACCGGCGTCGTCGTCGCGACCGGTTGCCTGGACGGCCAACCGGCCGGCTTCGCGGCGCAGTCGTTCACGTCGCTGTCGCTCGACCCGCCGCTGGTCGCGGTGTGCCCGGGCAAGACGAGCACGAGTTGGCCGAAGCTGCGCAAATCCGGGGCGTTCTGCATCAACATCCTGACGGCGAAACAGAAGACCGTGTGCGATCAGTTCGCGAAGCCGGGCCAATTCGCCGACGTCGGCTGGCGCCCGGGGCCGACCGGATCGCCGGTGCTCGACGACGTGATCGCGTACATCGACTGCGATCTCGCAGCGGAGCACGACGCCGGCGACCACATCATCGCGGTCGGCCGCGTGCGCGAGATCGCGATCGTCGACGCAACGGCCGAGCCGCTGCTGTTTTTCCGCGGAACGTACGGGCGCTTCGCGCCCCTTTAGGCACTCGTTCACACGTTCACACAGAGATTCGTTGGTTCGGGTTTCATCGAGAAAGCAATGATGTTCAAGACACGCGTCTGCGAGATCCTGGGAATCGAATATCCGATCGTGCTCGCGGGCATGGGCGGCGCCAGCACGCCGGAGTTGGCGGCCGCCGTGTCGAACGCCGGCGGCTTGGGCGTGCTCGGCGCGGCCGGCTGCGGGCCGAAGCTGCTGCGCGAATGGATCAAGCGCACCCGCGAACTGACGGATAAGCCGTTCGGCGTGGATACGCTGCTGCCGGCTTCGGTGAGGCGCGCCGACTATTCGCACAGCGACGGGCCGACGCCGGCGGATCTGCTGCCGGATCGCCAAGCCTTCGCGCAACAGTTCATGCAATCGCAGCATCTGCAGCCGGTCGATCCGGCGCAGCTCAGGCAACGCCGCGAACCCGGCGAGCCGCTGCCGCTGTCGAAGGAATTCTTCGAAGCGCAGATGGAAGTGGTGATCGAGGAGCGCGTGCCGGTGTACGCGTCGGGTCTCGGCAATCCGGGGCCGTGGATGAAGCGGCTGCGCGCGAACGACACGAAGGTGATGGCCGTCGTCGGCAAGGTGAAGCACGCGGTGCAGGTGATTCAATCCAGCATCGACGTCGTCGTGGCGCAAGGCCACGACGGCGGCGGTCACAACTCGCCGATCGGCACGATGGCGCTGATCCCGCAGGTGGTCGACGCGGTCGGCGACGTGCCGGTCCTCGGCGCGGGCGGCATCACCGACGGGCGCGGCATCGCGGCGGCGATGATGCTCGGCGCCGAAGGCGTGTGGGTCGGCTCGGCATTTCTCGCGTCGAACGAAGCGGGCATTCAGGATTTCCAGAAGCAGGCGATCGTCGCCGCATCGGAAGACGGCACCGTGGTGTCGCGCAGCGTGACCGGCAAGCCCGCGCGCATCATTCGCAGCCTCTGGACCGACGCGTGGGAGCGCGCGGGCAAGGAACCGTTGCCGATGCCGTATCAAGGCATCGTGTCGGGGCCGGTGATGGCGGCGGCGACGCGCGACAAACGCGGCGACGTGAACCCGGGGTTCGCCGGACAAGGCATCGGCCTGATCAAATCGGTGCGACCCGCGGCGGAGATCTTCAAGGAACTCGTGTGGGGCGCCGAACAAGCGCTCAAGCGCAGTTCGAACTGGGTCTAGCGAAGCGAACTCGAATGGCAACGGAACGCCACTACATTCGCACGACGCTGATCGGCGGCATGCTCGTCGTGTTGCCGGTGGCCGTGTTCGCGAATCTGGTGCTTTGGTTCGGCGATTGGGCGATGACGAAGACCGAACCGGTCGCGCGGCTGATCGCGGCGCAGCTCGATTTGCCGATCTGGGTCGGCCATGCGCTCACGATCGCGGCGATCCTCGCCGCGTGCTTCGTGATCGGCGCGATCGTGAGCACCCGGTTCGGCAACCGCGCGTTCAACTGGCTCGAGCGCAACACCGTGCAGCGCGTGCCGGGCTACAAGCCGGTGAAGGAAATCGTCGGATATCTCGGCGGGCGCGAGCAGAACCCGTTCGCGCGGCCGGTGCTCGTGCGCGTCGGCGAGAACGTCCACTTGACCGGCTTTCTCGCCGACGAGGGACCCGAGGGGCCGACGGTGTTCGTGCCGACCGGTCCGAACCCGACCACCGGTCTGATCTTGCACGTCACACCCGAGCAGGTGTTGCGCCTCAACATCCCCGGCAGCGAAGTGCTGCAAACGGTCATTGCGTGCGGGGCGGGCTCGCAGCGTCTGCTGCGTTCGATCGTTCAGCCCGGCGTCGAGCTCGAAGATACCGCACCGTCGCGATGACGAGCGTGACCAAGACCAGCGCGATGAACACCCGCCACTCGTATGCCTTGCTCCGCCCGAGCAACGATTCCGCCGTTTCCCCGAAGTAGTAGCCGACGGCCGGAACGGACGTCGACCAGATCGCCGCGCCGGCCGCATTCAGCAACACGAAGCGCCACACCGGAATCTTCGTGATGCTGCCGGCGACGAACGGCGTCGCGTTGCGGATGCCGTAGACGAAGCGAAAGCCGAGCAACACCGGAACTTGATAGCGGTGGAGCGCGCGCTCCGCGTGCGCGATGCGCTCGCGCACGACCGCCGACTTCGGCCGCCAGCGCGAACCGTACCGGCGGCCGAGCCAATACGCCGTTTGGTCGCCGCAGAACGACCCGACGAACGACACCAACATCACCCACGACAACGTGAGGTAGCCGCCGTGCGCGAGAAATCCGCCGAGCAGCGCAATCGATTCGCCTTCGACGAACGTGCCGAGGAATATCGCCACATAGCCGTATTGTTGGATCAGATCGGACAGTTCACCCATTCACGTCACTGGTCACTTCAATGGTTACTTCAAGGGTCACTTCACTGGCTCGCCGCGACGCACGTAGGCTACTGTAACCGCTTCGTGTTGCGAGTGAGTTGCCATGAGACAAGCCGTGCGTCATCGAATACCGGGTTCGCCGCCGGGCGAGTACGACATCGCGCCGGTCCGGGCGGTGCAGCACGCGCACGTCGAAATCACCGACTACGACGCGCAGACGCTGACGGCGCAATCGAACGACAGCGATCTGCTGGATGCGCCGCCGGCGACCGGCGTGCGCTGGATCCACGTGGTCGGCACGCCGTCGATGGAGATACTCGAAAAGCTGCGCAAGCTCTACGCGCTGGAACCGCTCGCGCTCGAAGACGTGGTCAACCTCGGCCAACGACCGAAATTCACCGAGTACGCGACGATGCTCTTCGTGACGCTGCTGATTCCGGAACAGACGGCGCCCGGGGGCTTCGAACAGCTGAGCGTGTTCGCCAATGCGCATACCGTCATCAGCTTTCACGACGGTACGCCGGGTCTGCTCGATCCGATCCGCAAACGGCTCACCGCCGACGGCAGCCGCATGCGCAAGAACGACGGCTGCTATCTGCTGTATGCGTTGATCGACCTCGCCATCGATCACCTGTTTCCGGTGATCGACGCGCTCGGCGGAGAAATCACGGGGCTCGAGGCCGAAGTGCTGGAGCGGCCGCGTCGCAACGTGCTGCCGCGGCTGCACGAAATCCGCAACCGCTTGTTGGTGTATCGGCGTACCGCGTGGGCAACCCGCGAGATTCTCTCCGACCTGTTCCGGCATCTCGACGCGTCCGACGAAGATCGGACCTATTTGCGTCCGTACCTGCAGGATTGCCACGACCACATCGTCAGCGTCATCGATCTGCTGGAGACGCATCGCGAGGTCGCGACGAGCCTCGTCGAGGTGTACTTGTCGCTCGTGAACAATCGCCTGAACGAGACGATGCGCGTTCTGACGCTGATCGCGACGCTCTTCATTCCCCCCACCTTCATCGTTGGCGTCTATGGAATGAACTTCGACCGCAACGCGGGACCGTGGAGCATGCCGGAACTCGGCTGGCCGTACGGCTACGTCGGCGTGATGACGTTCATGGCGGTGATGATGATCGGCATGCTCGTCTACTTTCGGCGCAAGCACTGGATTTGACGACGCGGCCGATGGTCATTTCATTGCGGGCGGTGTCGATTCCCGCCGCTGTCCGGGATTTGCCAACAGCCGATTGAGGGGGCTCGTCACCGCGTTGGCGCCGCGGCCGAGCAGATGTGTGTAGATCTGCGTGGTCCTGACGTCGCGATGGCCGAGCTGCTCTTGTACGGTACGAATGTCGGCCCCGTTCTGCAGCAGATGCGTCGCGAACGAATGGCGGAACGTGTGACAGCTCGCCTTCTTCGGAATTCCGGCGCGTTCGATCGCCAGCTTGACCGCCTTCTGCAAGGTGCTCTCGTCGAGGTGATGCCGGCGAATCTCGCCCGAACGAGGATCGGCGGATCGGCCGCGCGCGGGAAAGACGAACTGCCACATCAACTGGCGCGGTGCGTTGGCGAATTTGCGGGCGAGTGCGTCCGGCAACCACACACTGCCATAGCCGGCGGCGAGGTCGCGTTCATGCAACCGAGCGACGCGCCCGATCTGATCCTTCAGGTGCGGCACGATCGCGTCCGCCAACGTCACCACGCGATCCTTCGCGCCTTTGCCATCGCGGACCAAGAGGCAGCGGTGGTCGAAATCGATGTCCTTGATCCGCAACCGGACGCATTCCATGAGGCGCAGGCCGGACCCATATAGCAACGCCGCCATCAGCCAGCACTGACCGTCCAATTGCGCGAGCACGCGCGCAACTTCGTCCTCGGTGAACACACTCGGGAGACGCGCCGGACGCTTCGCGCGCGCCACGTCGCTGACGAACTCGAGCGGCCGACCGAGCACTTCGGTGTACAGGAAGACGAGCGCGTTCAACGCCTGATTCTGCGTCGACGCCGAGACGTTGCGTTCGATCGCGAGCCAACTCAGGAACTCCGAGACGGCGCGTGCACCGAGTTCGCCGGGATGTTGCATGCCGTGAAAGCGAATGAACCGCTTCGCCCACGCAACGTAAGCCTGCTCGGTTCGCAGGCTGTAGTGACGCACACGAATCGCTTCCCGCAGCTTCGTGATCAGCTGACTTGCCATGACCGACGCAGTGACGACGAGCGCTCGATCGTAGGTGCGGCGCCCCCCAGCCGTCAGGCGCATTTCGCTCGCCGCGACGTAGGCCGCATGACGCACAGCGCGGATGCTAGATAGACTCGACTCCGCCTTTTCACCAATATCGAGGACTATGCCGACAATCTCAGCCTCGTCACGCGCCACACCGAAAAACTCGGCGTTCGCAAATGACCGCGCCGCGCCGACGCGGGCGCTCCGCGGCATCGGCCGAACGTCGCCGGAACTAGACGGAATTTCTCCGTCGAGATTTTGTTAGACCGCCGCTCCAGCGGATCGCTCTCTTTCATTGACGCCAATACACTATGTATATACAGTTTGACCTATGGAGTTCACAT
>DASRZO010000351.1:0-13463 GCA_035686405.1 Pseudomonadales bacterium
CACGCGCGCACACAGGGCGACGGATTCGGGATCTTGGATCAGCCCGCGGATCTGCGCGGTCTGCCAGCGCCACGCCAAGCCGTGCTCGATGTAGTCGCGCGACATGCGCGCGATCACGGGCGCCTCGGCGACGCGCGCGAGCCCGAGTTCGACTGCAAGGGTTTCCGGCATGATCGGCATTATCGCCACACGTTCGTCGGACCGGCAATAGCGCGCCCGACTACGCCTTGATCGTCGCCGGGTTGCGGAATGCGACGTGCAGCGTGCGCGTCTGAAAACGCCAACCCGCCGCGGTCAGTACATACGTGTCGTCGTAATGGCCGACTGCCGTCGGCAGCGTCGACGGCACGGGCGCTTCGCGCAGGCTGTCCAGACCGACGTGTCGGTACAGCGTCAGATACACGGTGCCGCGCGCGTGCTTCGAGTCGAGCGCCTCGACGGAAATGTTGGTGAGCACGTGGCGCGTGCGGATGTCTTCGGCGCGCTCTTCCATCGAGCGGCGGATCGCGTCCTTGCCCTCGAGGCGCATGCCGAGTTCGAGCCGAGCGTCGTCGGCGAACAGCTCGACGAACGCGTCATAGTCCCGGAAATCGACGGCGCGCGCGTACGCCACCGACAGCTTTTCGCAGGCGCGTTCGATGATCATTCGTTTGAGCGGGGCGAGGTCCGACTCAGGCATCGGGTGTTGCCGGATCAAGCAATTGTCCGTTGTGGTTCATACGGTCGAGCCAGCCTATCGCAGTCGCGTGTAAGCGTTCCCGCCCGTCTTTGTATCCGTAGTACGCGCTGCCGACCGCATAGGCCGCCCCCCACATGCGCAGCCGAATCCAGTCGTCAGGCGACAAGGCCCGACCCCACGTCGGTTGGGCCGCGCGCACGGCCGCGTCGCCGCCCCACGTCCACAAGCCGACCAGATCGCCGACGGGATTGCCCCAGCCCGCGTCGCCCCAATCGATGATGGCGGCGATGTTGCCCGCGGCCGGATCGACCAGGATGTGCTCGGCGCCGAGGTCGCAGTGTTGGAAAGCCGGCGGATTCTCGTCGCGCTTGGGCCGCGACGCGAACAGACGATCGCAGGCTGACGCGAGCGGTGCCGGCAGCGACGGACGCGCTTCCGAGAATTCACGGCTGAAATCGATCCAATCGGACGGAAACGGGTCGTGGTAGATGCGCGGGGGCGAGCTCGGCGCGGCGCGTTCCAAGCGCGCGCGGAACGCGCCCAATTGCGCGCCGATCGCGGTGCGATCGATCGCGTTGCAGTCGCACTCGGCCAACGGCACGCCGCGTAGGTAGCGATAGCCGACGTACGCGAGCGGGAAGCCCTTCGAGCTTGCGACGAAGAACCGATACGCCGGGATCGCGATCGGCTGACCGGCGAGAGCGGGCACGAGCGCGTTCAAGAGCTTGTGTTCGCGCGCGAGCTGGCGCGCCGCCTGGCGCCGCTTCGGAAAACGAAAGACCCATTCGCCGTCCACGAGGAACGTCGTGAAGTCCCAGCCTTCGCCGAGCGCTTCGACGCGTGCGACGGCCAACTCGCCCGCGAGATCGTCTGCGACGATCGTCGCGACGCGCGCGGGGTCGAGCGGGAAGTCGTTGTGCCACGGCAATCGCTGCATGCGCCGAGCGTAGCGGAAAGTTCTCGACCATATCGGCCATTTCGGTTACATCACTCACCCCATCCGTATCGATAACGACTACACGAGGAAAGGTCATGGCGTACGAGCGCGTCTCATTGCAATTCGACAACAACATCGCGGTGCTGAAGTTCAACCATCCGGAAGTCCTGAACGCGATCGGCCAGCAGATGCTCGGTGAACTGACGCAGGCGGTGCGCGAAGTCGCGAATCCGGCGAACGGCGCGCGCTGTCTGTTGTTGACCGGCGAAGGCCGCGGCTTCTCGTCCGGCGCAAATCTCGCCGACAGCGGCAGCGATGCGATGCGCGGCGCCGGCGACGGCCTGCGTTCGGGCTATCACCCGTTGCTGCTGTCGATTCGCGATCTGCAGATGCCGGTCGTCACTGCGGTCAACGGCGCCGCGGCCGGCGTCGGCATGAGCTTCGCGATGATGGGCGACATCGTCTGCGCGTCGAAGCAGGCGTTCTTCATGCAAGCGTTCGCGCGCATCGGTTTGATTCCCGACGGCGGCGCGACGTTCCTGTTGCCGCGCATGATCGGTTGGAGCCGTGCGATCGAGTTGTCGCTGCTCGCCGAGCGCTTGCCGGCCGAGAAGGCGTACGAGTGGGGCTTGGTGAACCGTTTGTACGACGACAACGCTGCATTGATGGACGGTGCGATGGGCATCGCGCGGCAGCTCGCCAACGGCCCGCGCTCGCTATCGCTGATCCGCAAAGCGTATTGGGACACGTGGACGAACGCGTACGAGCAACAGCTCGACCTCGAAGCGCGGTTGCAGAACGAAGCCGGCCGCTCGAGCGACTTCCGCGAAGGTGTCGCGGCTTTCCTGAGCAAACGCGACGCGAAATTCACGGGTCAATGAAGTTCACCGGCCGATAGCGGAGCCTCAATCATGTCGTTAGCAGGAAGGGTTGCGCTGGTCACCGGCGCCGGCCGCGGTGTCGGTCGCGGCATTGCGCTCGCGCTCGCGGAAGACGGCGCCGACATCGCGGTGAACTATCGCCGTGACAGTGACGCTGCCGCGGAGGTGGTCGAAGCGATCGAGAAACTCGGACGGCGCGCGCGGGCATACGGCGCGTCGGTCGACGATTACGAGCAAGATCGCGAGATGGTCGCGCAGATCGAGGCCGATCTCGGTCCGGTCGGCATTCTCGTGAACAACGCCGGCATCGCGAGCCGCGGACAAGCAGTGGTCGACACCGATCCCGCGGAGATGCAGCGCGTGGTCGCGTGTCACGCGTTCGGCCCGCACTATTTGTCGAAGCTCGTCATTCCGAAGATGCGCGAACAGAAGCGCGGCGACATCGTGATGATCTCGAGCGTTGCGACGCGCAGCCTCGGCGCGTTCGGCGCGCCGTACAACATGGGCAAGGCCGCGATGGAAGCGCTCGCGTTCACGCTGGCGAAGGAAGAGCGGCCGCACGGCATCCGCGTCAACATCGTTGCACCGGGGCTCGTCGAAACGGAGATGGGACGCCGGTTGATGAAGGCGTCGGCCGGTGTCAAAGATCTGCGCGAACTCGACCGGGTGATGCCGTTCGGGCGCGTCTGCCAACCGGAGGACGTCGCGAACGTCGTGCGTTTCCTGGTCTCCGAGCAGAACTCGTATCTGACCGGCGAGCGCATCTACTGCGACGGCGGCGGGCAAGCGGCGCTGCGCGCATAGGGCTTTCTTGAAACGCTTCCTGATGGCGGATCGTCGAACCCGGGGGCTGCGCCCGCGCGCGAACCCCGGCGATGTGCGCCGCATCGAGACACGCGATCGGCGTGCGTTCGCGAGCGCTACGTCCCTTGCAGCAACGCGCCGACGTGCGTCGCCGCCGAGCGCGCGAGCGCGCCGAGCGCATAGCCGCCCTCGAGCACCGACACCACGCGTCCGTTCGCATACGTGTTCGCTTCGGACACGATCAGCTCGGTGACCCAGCGATAGTCGTCTTCGACGAGTTCGAGTTGCGCGAGCGGATCTTCGGCGTGCGCGTCGAACCCGGCGGAGACGAGGATCAGCTGCGGCCGGTGCTGCGCGAGCGCGGGCAGCCAATCGCGCTCGACGGCGCTGCGAAACCCGAGCCCGTCGGTGCCGGCCGGCAACGGCGTGTTGACGATGTTCGGCCGCTGCAGGTCGTACAGTCGATGCGGATAGTGCGGATGCTGGAAGCTCGAACACACGAGCACGTCCGGCCGCTCGCGGAAGATGTCGACCGTGCCGTTGCCGTGGTGCACGTCGAAGTCGAGGATGGCGACGCGCTCGATGCCCGGAAAACCGAGCGCCACCTGGGCGCCGAGCGCGACGTTGTTGAAGAAACAGAAGCCCATCGCTTGGTCTTCTTCGGCGTGGTGGCCCGGCGGACGCACCGCGCAGAACGCGCGCTTCGATTCGCCGCGCATCACCAGATCGACCGCATCGCGCACCGCGCCGGCGGCGAGCTCCGCGGCCTGAATGCTCATCGGCGAGAGGCTGGTGTCGGCGTCGACGTGCGCGATGCCGTGGCTCGGCAGCGCCGCGTACAACGAACGCACGAATCCGGAATCGTGGATGCCGTCCAGATCGCCGATGCCGATCGGATTCGGCGTCCGATAGTCGAGTTCGTTCTCGAGGCCGGTCTCGATCAGATGATTGAGGATCGCGACGAGTCGCGCCGGTCGTTCCGGATGCCCCGGTTCGACTTCGTGCAACAGGCAATCGCTATGAGTGAACAGTGCGCAGCGCATCGCCGCACACTAACACAGGCGCTGTCGGCGACTGACCGCACTGGCATTCGATCGATCGGTATCGAACGCGGCGTTTTCGCTTGCAGCGCGCGGTCGAACGCGATCGCGCGACGCTGCGCCGATGCGCCGATGCGCGACGCTGCGCCGATCAGCCGCGCGGGCGATGGCGCTCGGCGTGTGCGGCGAGCAGATCGCCGAATTCGCGCGGCGCGAGCGGCTCGGCGAACAGATAGCCCTGCAACGCTTCGCAGCCGATCGACTCGAGCGCAGTGCGTTGTTCTTCGCGTTCGACGCCGACGGCGACGCTTTGGATGCCTTGCGCGCGCGCGGCGTCGATCAGCGTTGCCGCGAGCTGCACCGCACCGCGATCGTGCGGCACGCGTTCGACCAGTGCGCGGTGGAATTTCCACGTCGTCGCCGGCAGCCACGTCAGCAGCGTCGGATCGAGCACGTCGTCGCCGATGCCGTCGAGCACGAAGCCGACGCCGAGGTCGTACAGGTCGGCGACGATACCGCCGTGACGTTCCGCGAGCCGCGGCAACGCACCGATCGGAATCTCGAGTTCGATCGAGGCCGGGTCGAGGCGATTGTCGTCGAGCGCTCGCGTCAGCACCTCGGTGAAATCGTCTGCGGCGAGTTGCATCGGCGAGATGTTGATCGACAGGCGCATCGGGTCGGGCCACAGATGGCGCCATTCCGCGGCATGTCGGCACGCGCGCAAGATGATCCAGTCGCCGAGCCGGCGCATGTCGCCGCGCTGCTCCGCGGCGGCGACGAGCGCCTCCGGCGGCAGCGTGGGCACCGGCAGTCCGTTCCAGCGCAGCAACGTCTCGACGCCGATCAGCGACGCGCCGTCGATGCTCCAACGCGCTTGGAAATGCAGCGCGAAGTCGTCGAGGTCCGGCAGCGGTTCGCGCGGCATTTCGATCTCGCGCCGGCGCGCCGACTGCATTGCGTCGCGGATCAAACGCACGCGGCCGAGGTTCACCGCGGTGACGATCGCCGTCATCAGTGCGTCGTCCGTAGCACCGGACACGATTTCGTCGTGGGCGGCCGCCGCCGGATCGAGCCAGACGCGCGGCAGGTCCTCGAGCGCGTTGGCGAGCGTCGCGTCCCAACGATCGATCACCGCGACGTCCGGCAACGTCATGCCTTCGTCGAGATGTTCGCGCAGCGCCGTCGCGGAGCTGGCGCGAAAATGCGCGACCGCGGACTCGAGCACGCCGCGTTTGTCGACGGTCGAGCTTGGTTGGCGGACGAACCACACGAACAGCGGGAGTTTGCTCATCGAGCGCCTTATCGGCCGATTCGTCGCGCACCTTAGCAGATCGTCGGCGCGGGGACGCCGGCGCGCGCCACATTCCGGTATCGTGGCCGGTATCGTGGCGCCGGCAGCGGCGGAGGCGGCGATGACGAACAGAGAGGAGGCGCGCGACACGCCGACCCGGGACGATCCGGCGGACGACGGCGTGCACGACGACGGCAAATACAGCCGGGTCGAATACGAACGGCGCTTCCTGGTACGCGGTGTCGATTGGCGCGCGCTGGCGGCGAGTGCACGTTCGATCGAAGACAAATATCTGCACGGCACGCGCTTGCGGCTGCGCGTCGTGCGCGATCTCGACAGTGGCGAAAGGACGATCAAGCTGACGCGCAAAGCGGCGTCGCCGTCGCCGTTTCATCGCACGTTGAACCGCATTTTGCTGACGCCGGCCGAGCATCGCGTCTTCGATCGACTCGCCGGCGATCGCCTGGCGAAGGTTCGCCGGCATGGCGTTCACGCCGGCCGCCGATACGCCGTCGACGAGTTCGACGGCGAACTCGCCGGTCTAATGCTCTGTGAAATCGAGGCCGGCGATCTCGACGAGCTGATGCGCGCCATCGCGCCGCCGTTCGCCGACATCGAGGTGACGACGGATCCGTTCTTCGACGGCGTCAACCTCGCGCGCACCACGCGCAGCGAATTGCTCGCGAAGCTCGCGTCGTTTCGGGCATCCTAGACGCGGAGGAAGCGCACCGTGGACCTGAACTTCTACGCGAACGTTGCCGAAATCGTCGGCACGCTGACGATCGTCGGCGGCGCCGTGTTCGGCATCATCCAGCTGATCGAGTTTCGCGGCCAACGACGCGACTTGGTCGCGGTCGAATTGATGCGTTCGTTCTACAACCCCGAATTCAGCCACGCCGTGACGTTGATCCGTGCGCTGCCGGACAACGTGTCCGCCGTCGAACTGCGTGAGCGCAACGCGGATCTCGAGCGAGCCGCGCTGATGATCGCGATGATGTACGAGACGATGGGGTTGCTGGTGTTTCGCCGCATCGCATCGTTCGATCTCGCGCAGGAATTGACCGGCGGACTGATCGTCGTCTTGTGGCGAAAGCTGGGGGTATGGGTCGCAACCGTGCGCGATGAGCAAGCGCATCCGCGCTTTGCCGAATGGTTCGAATGGCTCGCGATTCAGTTCGGTAATCCGGCGCACGTGACGGCACCGGCTTACGTCGCATTCCGCGACTGGAAGCGATGACCCGCCCACGGTGGAGTCGGTGACGGCGCCGAATGCACTCGTATTCGATCTCGACGGCACGATCAGCGATCCGTCGCTCGGCATCGGGCGGTCGATCAACTATGCGCTCGAAGCGTTCGGTCATCCGCTGCTTCCGGACGAAGGCGTGTCGGACGTCATCGGGCCGCCGATCGACGTCACGTTTGCGCGCCTGACCGGATCGAGCGACGGCACCTACATCGCCGCGCTGGTGGCGAAATTCCGCGAGCGATACGGCCGCGTCGGCTATTCCGAAAACACGTTGTATTCCGGCGTAGCCGGGGCGCTCGCGACGATCGCGGACAGCGGCGTGCCGCTCGCGGTCTGCACATCGAAGCGCGTCGACTTCGCCGAACGCATCCTCGAGATGTTCGAGGTGCGTCGCTACTTCGGCCACGTCGACGGCGGCGACGTCGGCGTTCCGAAGCGCGATCAGTTGGCGCGGTTGCTGCGCGAGAGCCGCATCGGGGCTGGCTCGATCATGATCGGCGACCGCGCGTTCGACATCGACGCCGCACGCGTGAACGGGCTCGATTCGGTCGGCGTGCTGTGGGGCCACGGCAGCCGTGACGAGTTGCAGTCCGCCGGCGCGGGACGGTTGCTCGAGCGGCCCGACCAATTGCTCGAACTCGTCGACCGGGGCGCGCAGCGCTGACTCGCCGCGCGGCGCCGTCGGTCGTTGGCGCGTCGATGCGGATGATCGGTTCGACCGACGCGCGGCCGCGCGCCCCTGCGTAGGGTCGTCAGCCGATTCGGCGCGCCGGCAGCAGCAACTCGACGCCGCGGTGATCGCGTGCAACGTCGAATACGTCCGCGAGCCGCATCAAGTACGGACTCAGTTGCGGCGCAGCGCCGTCGATGCTGTCGATCGCGATCTTGCGCCGCCGTCCGAGCACGTGTGCCAGCAACGCGACCGCCGAACGAAACGCCGCGTCGTCGAGATCCGTACCGAAGGTCAACCTGCGGCCGTTGTTCTCGACCGCGAGCACGATCGCGCCGCGATGGAACGCGAGGAAATTGCCGGGCCGTCGGGCCGGCAGCGGCGTCGGCCACTCGACGCCGAGCCCGCACGGCGCGACCGGGTCGGTCGCATTGATCCAGAACGACTCTGGCGCGGAGTTGCGCTCGATCGAGCGGATCGCGGCCGGTGCGGCGAACTGCGGCCCGGATAGCCCGTGGAAGAACAAGCCGGCGACGATCTCGCCCGAGAGTTCCATGACGCGCAACGCGCGGAACAGCGCCGCCCACCGGAACACGCCGCCTTCGCGGTTCGCGATCTCGCGGTTGACGAAGCCGTAGCGGTCGAGCAGCACGCGCGCCCGATCCTTCGCGGTTTCGAGCGCGGTCAGCGGATCGTCGTCGGCGCCGTCGTCGTTCGGCAGCAGGAACCAGTTGCCGGGCCAACCTTGCGCGATGCTCCGCATTTGGCGCCGCGCGACACTGCGGTGTCGTTGAGCCGCCTGCGGGGTCGGTACGACGCTGCCGAGCGAATAGTTTCGGGTCTCACCGGCGCGCAGCGCCGCAAACGATTCGGTGCTGACGGCGCCGGCCCACGCGGCGTTCCAGAGCTCGTCGCTGAACGCGTCCGCCGCGCGGCCCGCAGCGTCGACCAGTTGGAAGAATCCATAGCGCGCCGTCGGGTCGCGGAATGCGCTCGCGACGCCGTCGCGCGCCGTCGCGTCGCGCGGATCGAGCAGGACGAGATCTTCCGGCGGCATGACCGTGACGACGCCGCGGCGTTGGCCGACCCAGACGAATCCGGCCATGCCGAACGCGTCGTCGACCTGCCGCACGTTGGTCAACTGTAAACGCGCCTCGATCAAGTCGTTCAGCCAGACGTCGACGTCGGCGGAGTATCCGCGCAACCGCTCGAGCATTTCGGTCAACGTGTCGTCGGTCGCTTCGCGTCCGAAGCGTTGCCACGCGGCGAGGAACGGCGGCAATTCGCCGAGCGGCCGCGGCTCGACGTGGTGCCGCCGCGCCGCGCGCTGCATGCGCAGCAAGATCTCGAGATTGTCGGCGTCGCAGTAGTGCAATCGATCGTCGCCCGCGACGAGGCGCCCCGCGATCAACGCGCCGTCGTCGGCGAGCTCCGCGAGGATCGGCGCGAGCGCGGAGGCGGACAGCGGCAACAGTTCGGCGATCTCGTCCGTGCGTAGCGGACCGTAGAACGACAGGACGTCGCGAACGATCGCGACGCGATCGCGCGGGTCGCCGACGTCGACGTCGTGCGCGTCGGTGACGTCGAACAGTTCGCGACCGACGGCGTACGCCGATTCGGGATGTACGGCCCACGCGCGTTCACCGGATTCGAACCACCGCACCGGCGTCGCGTGTTCGGCGGCACCGCGGCTCGCGAGCGTCCATTGCGCGCGCGTCAGCAATACGCGTTCCTTCAGCCATTCGGCGAGGTCGGCGGCGTCGAGCGGCTCGTATCCCGGCGCCGTGCGCTGGCGCTTCGCGACGAACCGCTCGATCACGTCGTGTTCGACCGCCGGCCGCAATGTCGCATCGGCGACCGCTGCGCGAATGAGATCGTCGGAGAGCGCACTCGGCGAGTCGTTGTCCGGCGAGTCGTCGGCGTACATGTAGCGCGTGATCTGGCCCCACGCGATGTTCGCGGCGAACGGGCTCGGCGTGGAACTCGATACCGTCGTGACCTGAATCTCGCCGCTGTCGATTTCGGCGAGCACGCGTTGCAACGCCGGCAGATCGAATTCGTCGACGAGGCACGTGCGGAACGCTTCGATCAAGACCGGAAAGTCGGGATATTGCTTCACCGTCTCGAGCAGCTTCTTCGCGTGTAGACGATGCATCCACAGCGGCATGCGTTGATTGAAGCGCGCCTTCGTGACGAGCAGCGAACGGCCGGCGCATTCGCGAAAGCGTGCGCCGAAGAAGCCGGAGCGTTGGAGCGCGCCGTGGATCAATGCGTTCACCTCGCCGGGCCGCACGAGATCGATCGCGCGCGCGGGATCGACGACGCCGCGCGTCTGAATCGCCACCGCGTCGTCGTCGACGTGCACTTCGGGCGCGTACCCGTACTCGCGTTGCCATGCCGCGGCGAGCGCCAGCGCGAACGGACGGTTGACGCGGCCGCCCCACAGCGTGTGCAACACCAATTGCTCTTCGTCCGGACCTTGGTAGCCGCCGGGACCGGTGTTGATGTGCTCGACGACCACGTGGCGGCGATGCGGTAGAGCTGCCCCCGTGTGTTCCCGTTGGCGCTCGAGGTAGTCGATCAGCTCCGCTGCGGCGCTGGAATCGAAGCCGCGCCGCGACTGCAGATCGTCCGCGACTTCGTCGTGCGCCTCGTGCGCGAGCCGGTCGTCGACGCGCTCGAGGAACTCGCCGATGCGATTCGAGTAGTGAAAGCTGCGGTCGTTCGGCTCGGCGCGCCAGAACGGCGTCGCCGACGTGCCGGCGGGCGCGGGAACGGCGAGCACGTCGTTGTGCGTGATCCGGCGGATCTGCCACGCCTGGGTGCCGAACGAAAAGATCTGGCCGACCGTCGCTTCCCAGACGAACTCTTCGTCGAGCTCGCCGATCAGCGCGTTCGAGTCGGCGTGGCGCAAGTGATACGCGCCGCGATCGGGAATCGTGCCGCCGGAATTGTATAGCGCGTACACGGCGCCCTTCGCCGCGTAGATCGTCCGTTCGATGCGATCGAACACGATGCGCGGCTTCAGATCGCGCAGCCGCGAGCCGGCGTAACGCCCGGCGAGCATTTCGACGACGAGGTCGAACTCGTCGCGCGACAACGCATGATACGAACGGCTCTGCCGCAGCAACGAGTACACGTCGTCGACATGCCACGTCTGTGTCGCGCACATCGACACGATGATCTGCGCGAGCACGTCGAGCGGCTTGTCGATGGGCGCGATCGGTTCGAGATCGCGCGTCTCGATGCAGCCGGCGAGCGCCGCTGCTTCGACGAAATCCTGTGCGTGCGTCGGAAACAGCGCGCCGCGGCTGACGTCGCCGACCGAGTGGCCGGCGCGGCCGATGCGCTGCAGCGCCGACGCGATCGACGGCGGCGATTGGATGAGCACGACTTGGTCGAGACTGCCGATGTCGATACCCATCTCGAGCGAATTGGTCGCGACGATCGCGCGCAGTTCGCCGGACTTCAGGCGCCTCTCGACTTCGCTGCGGATCTCGCGCGCGAGCGAACCGTGGTGCGCGTATGCGAGCGGCGCGGCTTCGGCTTCGTTGATCTTCAGCGTGATCTTCTCGGCGAGCCGACGGCCGTTGACGAAGAACAGCGTCGATGAGTTGGCCGCGATGATCGACTTGAACTCGGCGGTCAGGGGTTCCCAGATCTTCTGCCCGGCCGCGACGGCCTGGCGTACGCGCTCGGGGAAACGGACCCGGAATTCGAGCTGTTTGCGATCGGCGCCGGCGACGATGTCGATTGGTCGCGGCGCGCCGGCGGCATCGAAACCGGCGACGAACTCGGCAACGTCGGCGAGCGGATTCACGGTTGCCGACAACGCGATGCGTTGGAAGTCGCCGGCGGCGTGGCCGAGGCGTTCGAGCGACGCCGACAACACCGTGCCGCGGCGGTTGTCCACGACCGAGTGGATCTCGTCGACGATCACCGTTCGCACGCCGCCGAGCGCGGCGCGACCGCGTGCGGTCGTCAGCAACAGCTGCAGACTCTCCGGCGTCGTGATCAGAATCTCTGGCGGCCGACGCAGCATGCGCTGGCGGTCGCCGGACGACGTGTCGCCGGACCGGACGCGCACGTGCACCGCCGGCATCGCGTCGCCCGCCGCCGCAAACGTCGCGCGCAACCCTTCGAGCGGCTGCAGCAGGTTGCGTTCGATGTCGTTGTTGAGCGCCTTCAACGGCGAGATGTACAGCACCCGCGTCGCACCCGGTTCGTAGCGGCCGGCGACGAACGAGTCGAGCGCCCACAGGAACGCGGTCAACGTCTTACCGCTGCCGGTCGGCGCGGTTACGAGTGCATGACGACCCGACGCGATCACCGGCCACGCGCGCGTCTGCACGTCGGTCGGGGCGCCGAAGCGCGATTGGAACCACGCGCGCGTGCAGCGATGAAAGGCGGTGAGCGGATCGGTCATCGCGGCACTGTAGACGTCGTGCGACGATGAAGATAGACGCCGCGCGACCGACGCAGTGGACGCCGCGCGACCGTTGCAAACCGCGACGACGAAAGCAAGCAACGCCTTGGAACGTGCGCGGCGACCGCTGGCCGAACGTCGGTTCGGCGGAGATACTCCGCCGTCGCTTCGCAAATGGACGTCGTACGAAATGGCAGCGCGTTGGATCGACATCGCGGAAGTACCCGTGCGGCTCGCGCCCGGTATGCGCGTGTATGTCGGCGGCTCGTCCAACGAACCGACGAGCCTGCTCGACGCGATCGCGGCGGCGCCGACCCACGCCGCCGGCGTCACGTTCGTGCAGTTCCCGCTCGCCGGGCTCAACAACCACGACCCGTCGTCGTGGCATCCCGATGCGCGGGTCGAGTGTTTCTTCATGGCCCCGCAGTTGGCCAACGGCCTTGCGCAGGGGCGCGTCGCGTTTCTGCCGATGCAGATGCGCGCCGTGTACGACTATGTCGGCGGCCAAGCGTTCGACGTCGCGCTGTTGCAACTCGGGTACGGCCGCGACGGTCGACTTCGACTCGGACCGAACGTCGACTTCGCCGCCGCCGCGCTCGCCGGCGCGCGAGCGTGCATCGCCGAGGTCAACACCGCGGTCGTGGCACCCGCCGGTTGCCCGACTGTCGACGAATCGCGCTTCGACGCGTTGGTGCGCACGCATCGACCGCTGCGGCCGTTCGACGGCGGCAAGCCCGACGCCGTCGCGAACGAGATCGCGCGTCACGTCGCCGCGCTCGTGCGCGACGGCGACTGTATTCAGACCGGCATCGGCGCGATTCCGGCGGCGATCTTGGCGGCGCTCGCCGACAAGAACGATCTCGGCCTGCATTCGGGGCTGATCGACGACGGCGGCATGGCGTTGATCCAGCGCGGCGTGATGACCGGACTCACGAAACCGATCGACCGCGGCCTCCACGTCACCGGCATGGCGCTCGGCAGCGCGGCATTGCTCGATTGGTTGGCGGACCGACAGGACGTCGCGTTCCGCGGCGCCGATCACACGCACGAGGTCGGCGTCATTCGGCAGATCCCCGGATTCGTGTCGATCAACTCTGCGGTCGAAGTCGATCTGTTCGGTCAGATCAACGCCGAACGCGTCGGCGGCAAGCAGATCTCGGGTACCGGCGGCTCGGTCGACTTCATGCGCGCGGCGAAAGCGTCGAAAGGCGGGCGCTCGATCGTCGCGATGACGGCGACCGCACGCGGCGGCCAAGTGTCGCGCATCGTCGCGCGCGTCGAACTGGCGACGGCGTTGCGCACCGACGTCGATCTCGTCGTGACCGAATACGGCGTTGCCGCGTTGAAGCAGGCGCCGGTGCAGGCGCGCGCCGAGGCGCTGATCGCGATCGCCGCACCGCAGTTTCGCGACGAACTGGCGACGCGCTGGCGCGAATCACAGCGCGGCGGCTGAACGCGACTTCAAGCTTCGGCGAACGACAGTTTGGCG
>DASRZO010000352.1:0-5724 GCA_035686405.1 Pseudomonadales bacterium
GAAGCGGGGCCGACCAGCGAAGACTGCCTGTACTTGAACGTCTGGACCGCGTCGTTGACCGGACAGCGGCCGGTGATGGTGTGGATTCACGGCGGCGCGTTCCGCATCGGCTCCGGCTCGATGGCCGTCTACGACGGCACGCGCTTCGCGCAAGGCGGCGTCGTGCTGGTCACGCTGAACTATCGGCTCGGCCGGTTCGGCTTCTTCGCGCACCCGGCGCTCGCGGCTGCGAACCCCGAGGACGCGCGCGGCAACTACGGCTTGATGGACCAGGTCGCCGCGCTCGAATGGGTGAAGCGCAACATCGCCGCCTTCGGCGGCGATCCGACGAACGTCACGGTGTTCGGCGAATCGGCCGGCGGTTCGAGCGTGTTGCATCTGCTGACGTCGCCGAAGGCGAACCGACTCTTTCAGAAGGCGATCGTCGAGAGCGGCGGCGGACACCAGATCGATCGGCGCCTCGATTCGGCGCGGGGAACGCGGGAGGCGCTGACGCAGCAGGGGGTCGAGTGGGCGAATAGCCTCGGCATCGCGTCCGACGCGGCGGCGCTGCGCAGCGTGCCGGCCGACCGCGTGCTCGGCGACGGCGAGTTGTCGGCGGGGCTGAACGAAGTCGGGCCGGTGATCGACGGCGAATGGGTGCTCGCCGACCCCGGCGAACGCTTCGCGCACGGCGACTTCGTGAAGGTGCCGTTGCTGATCGGCTCGAACAGCTACGAGGCGAGCGTGCTCGCCGCCTTCGGCTCCAGCGCGACGCGCCTGCTCGACGGTTTGGGTGAACAGGCGGCAGGATTGCGCGCGGTGTACGCCGGTGTCGCGAAGGACGACACGCAGCTCGCCGATCAGGCTTTCGGCGATTCCGCGTTCGGCTCCGGCGCGCGGTTCGTCGCGCGGTCCGTCGCGGCGCAGGCGCAACCGGCGTATCTGTATCACTTCGACTACGTCGCCGAGAAACGCCGCGGCCGCGTGCCGGGCGCCGGCCACGGCAGCGAGATCCCTTACGTGTTCGATTCGACCGACAAGCTGCCGAGCATCGTGCAGATGTTCGTCACGCCGGAGGACGTGGCGATGGCGGATACGCTGAACCGCTATTGGATCAACTTCGCGAAGACCGGAGATCCCAACGGATCCGGTCTGCCGCATTGGCCGAGGTATGGGGCCGACTCCGACGAGCTGTTGCTGATTCGGCCGAAGATCGAGGCGGTCGCGCATTTCCGCGCGCCGCAACTCGATTTCTTCCAACAGCGCTGGGAAGGGGCGGAGGCGCATTGAAGGCGGTACGGATCGTGGGCGCCGGACCACGGCCGCCCGCGCGGTCGATTCGAACAGACGCGATCGCGTGCCGTCGACCTCGCCAAACGGACGCGCCGAGAGTCGTGACGGTCGCGCCGCGCGGGCGGGCGGCGCCGGTCGCTCAAGCGCGTTGCTTTGTCTTCGCCTTCTCCGCTTCTTCGATCTGATATTTCTCGATCGTCTTCGCCGCGGCGCCCCTGGCGGCGCCCATGAACTCTTCCGAGTTGTCGGCGGCCCACTGCAGCGATTCCGCACGGGCGGTGTTTTCGCGATTGAAGTGCGGTTTCACGTGCCGCGCGAAGAGCGCGTACGAACGTTTCGTGTCTTCGAAGTTCGCCCAGTTGTGCGCGAGCATCAGGTACGTGCCGAAGTTCGGAATCTTCTGCTCGAGGCGCTCGATCTGCGCGATGGCGTCGTCCGGCGTGCCGATGATGCCCGCGCCGTTCTCGATCATCGCGTCGATCGGATCGCGGCCTTGCAGATCCTGCGCGCCCATCCGGTTGATCGAGTTGAAGTAGAAGCTCCACTGGTGGAAGCCGAACTGCACTTGCTTGCGCGCTTCGGCGCGCGTTTCGGCGATGTGCATCGGCCCGACCAAGCGCAGCTTCGCCGGATCCATCGTGCGGCCGTTTTCGGCGGCGGTCTTCTGTGCGACATCCCAGTTGATGCCGAGCGCGTCGTAGCCGAGCGGATTCGTCGCCGCGACGCACAGCATGCCGAAGCCGTGCCGGCCGGCGAGCCGTCCGCCCGACGGGGTCACCGAACTCGCGACCGCGATTTCCGGGTACGGCTTCGTGAACGGCAGCAGTTGCATGCGCGCGTTCGTCAGGTTGAACCAGTCGGTCTTCTTCGTGACGGTATTGCCTTTGAAGAGCTCCAAGATCACTTCGATCGACTCGACCATCCGGTCGCGCTGCTTGTCGATCGGGATGCCCATCATCATCGCGTCGGACGGCAGCAAGCCCGGACCGACGCCGAACATGATGCGGCCGCGCGTTTGATGGTCGAGTTGGATGATCCGGTTCGCCGCGGTGAGCGGGTTGTGATACGGCAGCGACACGACGCCGGTACCGAACTTGATCCGACGAGTGCGCTCGGCCGCGGCGGCGATGAAGACTTCCGGCGACGCGATGATCTCGAAGCCGGCGGAATGGTGTTCGCCGATCCACGCTTCTTCGTAACCGAGTTCGTCGAGCCATTCGGTCAGTTCGATGTCGCGACGGATCGCGAGCGTCGGATCCTCGTTGAGCGGATGAAACGGTGCGAGAAAGATCCCGCTGCGGAGCGATGCGCGTGCCATGGATGTTCGCCGTCAATTCGGGTGAATCGCGAGGTTACTGGTCGCATGCGGGTACGTCCAGGTCGCGCAGCGATGCTGCAACGGCGCGACGCGGCGGCGCGATCACCCGCGCAACAGCGTCGTCTGCGCGGCGTACCGAGGGTCGGCGGCGACTCAGCTCGCGCGGACTTCGGCGAGCGTGATCTCGCGACCGTGCGCGGCGCTGCGATAACACGCCTCGACGATCTCGTGCGCGACGAGTGCGTCGGCGAAGCTCGGCCGCGTTTGACGTTTCGCGATCGCCGCGTCGAGGAACGCGCGATCGCACAAGCCGCCGAGGCTGCGCAGGTCGTAGTCGACCGGATCCAGCTTTTCGAGACTCATGTAGCGGGCCAGCACGTCGTCGGCGGACAGCGTCTTCGCATCGCCGCTGCGGCCTTGATACGTGACCGAGCCGAAATAGTCGTGGTCGGTCGCGATGTAGCCGCCTTCGAAGAAGATCTCGAGTCGCCGCGTCGACGGACGGTCGTCCATCGAATGCCAGATCGAACTCAATTGCGTCGAGTGACCGCCGCGATGCTCGAACGTGGCGATCGCAACGTCTTCGACACCGGCGTGTCCGGAGACGTTGCGCGTGCGGCAGCGCACGCGGTCGACGTCGCCGGCGAGTCGCACGATCAAGTCGATGTCGTGGATCGAGTGTTCGATCAGCGTGCCGCCGCCGGCTTTCGTCACGTCGCCGCGCCAGCTCGATGCGTATTGACCGCGCACGGGGAAGAACTGGTCGTCGCGCATTTGGATCGCGAGCAACGCGCCGAGATTCTGTTGCTGCATCAAATCTTCGATGACGCGACACACCGGCGAGAAACGCAGCACGAGGCCCACTTGGTGCGTGACGCCGGCCGCGGTGACCGCCGCGTGCATGCGCCGCGCGTCCTCGAGATTCGTCGCGAGCGGCTTCTCGCAGAACACGTGCTTGCCGGCGCGTGCGGCTTCGAGCACGAGGTCGACGTGCTCGACGGTCTCGGTGCAGATGTACACAGCGTCGACGTTCGGCGAACCGATGACGGCGTGCGCATCGGTGGTTGCGACTTTGCAGTCGGCGACTTCGGCAAAAGCTTTGGCACGGTCGAGTTCGCGATCGCAGACGGCGTGATAGTCGACGCCGTGGGGGCCCAAGTTCGAGCCGCCGCGGGCGACGTCGCGAATGTTGCGCGCGTGAAAACGGCCGATGAAACCGCAACCGATCAGACCGACGCCGAATGTCATGGGGTGTTCTTGCTACCGTCGAGTGCGTCGTTCGCGGGTCTGTTCCTTCTCGACGATTTCGACGAGTTCCTTCGCGCGCTCCGCATGGAGTTTCAACGCGTCGTCGAGCGTGAAGACGCCGACCAGACTGCCGTGTCGATCGACGACCGGGATGCGCCGTACGCCATGCAGGTGCATGCGTTCGACCGCGACTGCCGTGTCTTCGCTCTCGTGCGCAATCACCACGTGGGGCTTCATCACGTCGCCGACGGTCGTGCTCGCGATGTCGCGGCCGCCGCCGAGCACTTCGACGACGATATCGCGGTCCGTGACGATGCCCGCCGGCGCGCGCGCGTCGTCGGGATCGTCGACGACGATCAAATCGCCCGTGTGATGCGTGCGCATCAATCGGGCCGCTTCAACGATTCCGGTGCGCCGCCCGCAGCACACGACATCGAGAACACATACATCCTTCAGCAACATCGACATTCCTCTCTGAACTGACGGCGACCCGCGCTGGACGCGGGTCAACGTGCCAACATCATCGCTGTTTCGAGCAATCGTGTATCGGCTCCTCGCGGTCTGCCCGCCACGTCCGCGAGCGGCGTGCCGATCACTTCGTTACCCACGATACCAAGTAGTTGGCCGTATTGACCGGCAGCGATGCAATCGATCGCAGCGATTCCGAGTCGCGTCGCAAGCAAGCGATCGAACAGGCACGGCTTGCCGCCCCTTTGCACGTGACCGAGCCGGGTCACTCGCAGCTCGTAATCATCGGCACGTTGGCGCGCTTTGAAATAATGCTCGAGCATGTCGGCATTGTGGCGCGCCCCTTCTGCGACGACCACGATCGCATGACTCTTACCCCGTGTCCGCGCCGTCCTCAACTCGGTCGCGACGGCTTCGGGGCTCATTTCCATCTCCGGAACGACGATCGCTTCCGCGCCGCCCGCGATCCCCGCGAGCATCGCGAGGTAGCCGCAGTGCCGGCCCATGACTTCGACGAGGAACCCGCGCTGATGCGACGCGGCCGTGACGCGTAGCCGATCGATTGCCTCGACGGCGATCTCTGCGGCGGTCGTCGCACCGATCGAGATGTCCGTACCGCGCAGATCGTTGTCGATCGTCGAAGCGATGCCGATGACGGCGACGCCGTGCGCCTGCAGGGCGTGCGCGCCGCTTTGTGAGCCGTCGCCGCCGATGACGACGAGCGCGTCGATGCCGCGACGCCGTAGCTGCTGCATCGCGCGTTGTTGCCCTGATTCGGTCTTGAGCTCCACACAACGCGTGGTACCGAGCACGGTGCCGCCGCGATCGATGATGCCGCCGACATCGCGCGGACCCAGCGCCCGAAGTTCACCCGCGATGAGTCCGGTGAAGCCGTGCAACACCCCGATCATTTCGAAGCCGCGCGCGGCGCCCGCGCGGACGACGGCGCGAATCGCGGCATTCATCCCGGGCGCATCACCACCGCTCGTCAGCACCGCGACCGTGCGTTTGGTCGTCGTCACGGTTCCTTCAGCCGCCATGTAAATGGTCCTCCGATCGCATCGCTCGGACATTTGCGTTCAGAACCCCGGTAGTGCGCCGGCGCCGGCCGCTTCGGCCCATGCGATCGATCGCAATCCTTTTCATACGATTCTCGATCTGCTGCGCGTCTGCTGCGCTGTTGTTGGCATCGGATACGACCATTTGCACGCATTTTCCACTGACTCGCCGGCTACCACCATCGAGTGTCCTGCCGTCCGCGGCGCGCCATATGGAACGGGCGCCGATCCGCATCGTCATGACTGTTCCTCGCTCGGTGCCGGGATGAAGACGCTCACCAGATCGGGTTCGCCGAGCCGCTCGAGCAGCGCCGCTCGCGTGCGGTCGCGCAGCCGTACGACGGCGTGCCAGTCCGT
>DASRZO010000353.1:0-2405 GCA_035686405.1 Pseudomonadales bacterium
CGTCCGAATCGCTGCTGTTCGACACGCTCAAAGCGCGCACCGATCCGCGCACGCAGCGCGACGAGACCGACGCGTTCGCGCGCATCTACGGCCGCGGCCTCGTCGCCGCGAATCTCGGCGTGGCGACCGCGTTGCTCGCCGGCGGTTACGCCGCGCACGCGGGCTACGCATTGCCGCTCGCCGAATCGGCCGCGATGCCGATGCTGGCGTCGCTGCTCGTCGCGTTCGCGTTCGCCGAGCCGCCGCGTTCCGCCGCGCCGCCCGTCGATGCGTCGAACTCCGATACGCCGTGCCCAGATCCGTCGCGTTCGGCGGTTCGGTCGCGCTTCGGCGCGACGCTCGCCGCCGGTCTGGCCGAAGTGCGCGCCAGTCGCACGATGCTGCGAATCGTCGCGATGGCGGCGACGCTCGCGACCGCCTACGGCACGCTCGACGAATACGTGGGACCGTTCTTCACCGAAACGCGCGCGTTCTCGCTCGGCGAGATCGGCGTCATCTACGCCGCGTTGTACGCGATGAAGACGCTCGGCATGGAAGCGTCGCACCGGCTGCCGGTGCGCACGCTGCGCGGGATCGCATGGCTCGCCGCGGCCGCGACGATCGGCCTCGGCGCGAGCACGCTCGCGTCGGGCTACGCGATCGCGGTTGCCATCGGCGCGTATTTCGCGCTGTCGGCCGCGTGCGAAGTCCTGCTGCAGACGCGTCTGCAGCACGAGATCGAGGGCCACGCGCGCGCGACGGTGACGTCGCTCGCGAAAATGGCGCAGCACGCGTTCGAGCCGCTGCTGCTGCTCTACATCGGTTCGATCGCGCAGGTCACATCGTTCAAGGTCGCGTTCGCGGCGGTGGCCGGGCTGACGTTCGCGCTGGCGCTGGCGTTCGTCGTTCTCGCGCCCGCGCGGGAGCGTTAGCGGAATCCGATCGGCTCGCTCCTTCGTTGCGCAGCCGAGCACAGCGCGTCGCGCGCCGGCGGCGAGAACGACGAACTCAGCGCATCGCGCGCACTTTCTGCGCCGCCGCGCGCCCCTGACATTTCGTCAGCCACGCCTCGACTTTGGGCCACTCGCCGAGATTCACGCGCGCGGCCGTCACCCAATTCAGCACGCTCGCGACGTTGAGATCGGCGACCGTGAAGCGCGATCCCAGCAGGTATTCGCTCTTCGCGAGCTGACCGTTCAGCACGCCGAGCGGCGCGCGCAGGTCGTCGAGCGCCTTCGCCGACTGCGCCTCGTCTTTCGCCGCGCGTGCCATCAACGCGCCGAGCGCGGCCTTCTCCACTTCGGTCATCACCCAGAAGCTCCACTGATTCGCGTGCGCTTCTTCGGCGATGTTCTTCGGCGCGAGCTCGCCGCCGTATTTCTTCGCGAGATAGAGGTTGATCGCCATCGATTCCCACACGATCACGCCGCCGTCGTCGATCGTCGGCACGCGACCGTTCGGGTTCAGCGCGCGGTACGCGTCGGTCTTCGCCTCTTTCGAATAGTGCGTCGACACGAGCTCGTACGGCACGCCGCACTCTTCGACCATCCACAACACCCGCGCCGCGCGGCTCTGCGGAATTCCATACACCTTCAATGCGCTCATGGGCACGTGCTCCTCGTTGCTTGAATCAGTGGTTGCTCGAGTCGGTGGTTGTGCGAGCGCCGGATGATACGCCATCATCGCCGCTCACCATGAATCCCATCCTGCGCGACATCCTCGATCTGCTCGACGTCGAGCGCATCGAAGAAAACCTGTATCGCGGCCGCAACGCAGCCGAGTCGGA
The DNA here is from genome assembly GCA_035686405.1 of Pseudomonadales bacterium. Taxonomy (GTDB): domain Bacteria; phylum Pseudomonadota; class Gammaproteobacteria; order Pseudomonadales; family Azotimanducaceae; genus DATJGR01. The sequence continues at coordinate 1,766 of DASRZO010000353.1, forward strand.
ACACGTCTTCGGCGGCCAGGTACTCGCGCAAGCGATCGCGTCGGCGTACCGCACGATCGGCGACGCCCGCGACCTGCATTCGATTCACGCCTACTTCCTGCGTCCCGGCGATTGGAACGCGCCGATCCTGTATCAGGTCGACCGCATTCGCGACGGCAAGAGCTTCACGACCCGACGCATCGCAGCGATCCAACACGGCCGTGCCATCTTCAGCATGTCGTCGTCGTGGCAGAAGCACGAGGTCGGGCTCGAGCATTCCGTGCCGATGCCGGACGTGCCGGGGCCGGAATCGCTGCGTTCCGACAAGGAGGCGTACGTCGAGCTCGCGAAGGTTCGTCCGGAGGTGAAGCGCTTCGCCTACCGCTTCGACGCGATCGACAGCCGGCAGGTCGAGAACATCCTGATGCTGGCGCCGGCGAACGTCGCGCGGCCGCCGCAAAAGCACACGTGGCTGAAGACGCGCGATCCGCTGCCCGATGATCCGGAAGTGCATCTGTGCATGCTCGCGTACATGAGCGACCTCGACTTCATGAGCACGTCGCTGTTGCCGCACGGCCGCTCGCCCGGCGGCGACCGCAACAACTTCCAAGGCGCGAGCCTCGACCACGCACTGTGGTTCCACCGCCCGTTTCGCGCCGAC
>DASRZO010000354.1:0-2942 GCA_035686405.1 Pseudomonadales bacterium
AGGCTCGCCGCCATGTGGATCGTCACGCGAGAGTCGGGGTGCGGCATGTCGTGCTCCAACGGTTGTGTCAGGCCGCGCGGCTACGGGCGGCCACGGAAAGAAACAGCGCGGTTCCGTGCGCAAACGCGCTGGCGGCCGCCCGCGTCAGCACCCTGCCAGTGGGCGCGCGCCAGAGCGGTAGACGAGTTGGCGAGCCGCGACTCGACGTATGCGGGCGAGAAGATGGGGCCGAAATAGGTTCCGGACGCCACGGTCGCGACCGAACCGCCACGTTTCGCGACATGCAGCGCGACCGTCGCGCCCAACGACCAGCACTCGGGTTCACTTACCCGATGCCGAACCGGAACCATCGTTGATCTGCGGGCAAGGCTTGGCCGGCGCCGCGATAGCGATGCGTACCGATCGCGTAGCCGGTGTCCGAGGTCACGTCTTCTACGACTCCGTCGAATCCGGCCCGGGCGAACATTTCGCGCGTGTCGGGTAACGCCTGCAGTCCGTCATTGCTCGTGCGGTGACGCGTCCACACGACGAATGCGCCGGGACGACACAGGCACGGCAAGCCGTCGATCAAGCGCGCCATCTCCGCTGGGCGGAGGTTGCCGAATATCCCGGCTGCGACGACGAGATCGGCCGGCGCCATGGATACGTACGTTTCGAACAGGCTCGCGTCGGCAACGAGATAGGACATGCGTTTGCCGAGTCGCGCGGCCTCGATCGCCTGGGTCCCGCGCGCTGCGAGTTCCGGATTGATCTCGACCAGGCGTGCCGTCACGTCGCCGGCGCGCTCGTGCGTCGACAACACGCCGCAAAGATCGCGTCCGTCCCCGGCGCAGACGCTGATGACGTTGATCGGACCGGGTGGCAGAGACGCGAGGCAATCCGCGATGTGCGATCGCACGAGACGCAAGCGCGCTTGTCGGTCCGGCGATATCTCGTAGCGTTCGTGCCACTGCAGCCAATCGGGATCGGACACGTGTGTTTCCAACGGCGTCCCTCAAAACGAATAGTCGATCCACCAACTCAGACTCTGTCGCGGCGCCACCGATCGTTCGAGGAACGGCTCCCACGAGAACGTCGCGGCATTCCCCCAGATCGGAAAGAAGTCCGGCACGTAGCTGCACGCGGCGCTGACCATGCCGAGCTTCGGGTGGCGTTGCAGCAGCACGAGCGGCGCGGTCGCGTGGTGATCGAGCGGCAGGTATTTGCCGTCTTGCCACGGCCAGCCGGTGCGCGCGATGAAGCCGTTGCGCGACTGGGTGTAGCCGTCGGCGTCGCGCCAATCGAGCGGGGCGTTCACCCACAATAGTTCGTCCGTCGTGGTCTGCGGATAGAAAGGGTGCGGGAACCAGCGCAGCGGGATCGCGGCGGCCTTGCCGTCGTTGCGCAACGTGGTGTGCGATCGGATCGTGCGATCGAGCAACGTGACGGTGCGCGTGAGCGACAGCGCGTGGGCTTCGTATGTCTGCTGCGTGGTGAATTCGGCGGACGTCGCGTCGCGGTCGATCTTCCAATCGCAGAACGATCGCACGGCCTTTGCGGGGAGGTCGCATACGCCGATGCCGATGATCAGCGCGTGTCCGAGCGTCGTCGTCGAATGCAATGGACCCAAATTGAACGCGTCCGGAATGCCTTGGCCGTCGAACCAATTGAAGCTGTCCGGAAAGGTGGGTCCGGTCAGCAGGTCGCCGTGCGTGGAGTCGACGATCTGGAAGATGTAGCCGCCGGTGCAGTAGCGCACGCCGAATCGCGCGCGGTCGGTGACCGGGTCGAGCAGCTGCACCTCGAGCGAACCGTTAGCGAGACTGAACATCGTTTACCTCCGCGGCCGATCCAGACGACCGCGACGCCGCCTAGGATTAGCCCACCAGCGCGAACAGCGCAAACACGTACAACGCCGACACGCACATCTGTGCGATGGTGATCGGAATTCCGTAACGGAGCCACGTGACGAACGTCACCTTCGCGCCGTTGCGAACGCCGACGCCGATCGCCGCGAGATTCGCGGCGGCACCGATCAGCGTCGCGTTACCGCCGAGCGTGCCGGCGAACATCATCGCGACGAATACCGGGAGCGTCGCGAGCGGCCAATCGCGGAAGCCAGCCGCGAGCGCGGCGTCGGGCACGATCTCGGCCGCGACGAGATAGCCTTTCACCATCGTGATCGATGCGGCGACGACGGGCGTGTTCGCGAGCACGCTCGACAAGAGGCCGACGCCCGCGAGCAGATTCATCGACACGACCTTCAGATGGGTACCGAACCACTCGTAGAGCTGCAACGACAACGATTGCAATAGGCCGGTGTTCGTGACTGCCTGGACCAAACAAAAGGTGCAGCAGAGAAAGATCAGCGTTCGCCAGTCGAGATCGCGGATGACTTGGTCGACGGTGCTGACGTGCACGGCGCCGATCGCGAGCAGTGCGACCGAGCCCGCGATGAAGGCGGTCTCGGGCGGCACGATCCTCCCGGGCAGGTCCTCGCCGAACACGAACAACACGATCATGCCGAGCAACAGCGCGACCGACACGATCGCGAAGCCGGGTCGATCGAGCGGCTGCGGCGGCGGCGCGTTCGGCATTTCGCGCTGCACGGTCCAAATGTCGCGCAACAAGATCGGCATCAGCGCGGCGACGGTGGCGATGCTGAGCAATCCGCCGAGGCTCACGCGCTTCATGTATTCGCCGAAGCTCATGCCGATCGCATGGCCGACGATGAACGTCGCCGGGTCGCCGACCAACGTCAGGAGGCCCGCCGAGTTGCTGACGATCGCGGTGACGATCAGCGGTTTGACGATGTCGATGTCGAGCGCTTTGGCGACGCGCACGATCACCGGCGCGAGCAACACGACGGTGGTCGCGTTCGGCAGCAGCGCGCACAGCGGCGCGACGAGCACGATCAACAGCAACAGGAAGCGTTTGCCGCTGCCGCGGGTCGCGCGCAGATA
>DASRZO010000355.1:0-3163 GCA_035686405.1 Pseudomonadales bacterium
CCTGGGCGAAGGTCAGCAGCAACAAACCGAGCGTCAGGCCGCGCGCACGCCATTTCCGTTCGGAGTACCAGTACGGGAGCGTCAGCGTCGACCACAGGCGCGCGAGACTGCCGGGCGCGCGCTTCACGAAATGGGTCGTATCGGGCATGCGGTCGCGTCGACTTACGTTGCGCCGATCATAACGCGCGTGTCGGCCGACGAATTGTCGAACACGCGCACCACGACCGCCGCGGCGGGCGGCGAGCCAAACCGCCTTCGCGTTGTCGAACGCGCAGGCCATTCGTCGGAATCATCGATGTCGATCTCGTCGCAGCTGCTGTGCATTCCCGTCGTCATCGGCAGCATCGGATCCGTGGTCGAGTTGGCGACCGCATGGTGGTGGCTGCGCACACGCGAGCCTTCGTCGGCGCCGGCCTCGGCGAACGCGTCGCCGCCGGTGACCGTGCTGAAGCCTCTCTTCGGCATCGACAAGCACATGCGCGACAACCTGCGCGCGATCTGCACGCAGGACTATCCGCGGTATCAGGTCGTGCTGTCGGCGCAGCGTCGCGACGACCCGGCGATCCCGATCATGCGCGCGATCGCCGCCGAGTTCGGACCGGAACGGGTGACGCTGTCGATCGCCGATGCGGCTCCGACGCGAAACGGCAAGGCGGAAAATCTCGCGCACGCGTACGCACACGCGCGCCACGACGTCATCGTCATCAGCGACAGCGACGTCGCGGTCCCAACGGATTATCTGAGGCGGATCGTCACCCCGCTCGCCGATCCGCGCGTCGGCTACGTCTGCACGCTGGTACGCGCAGCGGGCGCCGACAACGTCTGGGAGCGCCTGGAGCTCGTGTCGTTCAACGTCGATTTCGTGCCGATCCTCGTGCTCGGCATGCTGTCGCGCATCGCGACGTTCTGTATCGGCGCAACGACGGCGGTGCGGCGCCGGACGCTCGACTCCATCGGCGGTTTCGCGAGCCTGGCCGAGTACATGGTCGAAGATGCCGAGATGGGCCGGCGCATCCAAGCGGCGGGCTACGAAGGACGCTTCCTGCCGACCTTCGTGACGACGTTCGTCGAACTGCCCAGCGCCGCCGCGTGGTGGAACTACCAAGTCTATTGGGATCAGAACGCGCGCTACGTCAGCTTCGTCGGTTTCATCGCACTGCTGTTGTTGAAGGCCGTGCCGTTCGCACTGCTCTTCGCCGCGACACGCGGCTTCGATCGCACCGGCGTCGCCGTGCTGCTCGGCGCGCTCGGCGTGCGGTTGTCGACCGCGGCGGGGTTCCTGCTCGGCTGCGTGCGCGACCGCGAGACGTTGCGGTCGTTGTGGCTGCTGCCGCTGCGCGACGTCGCGTCGCTCGGCGCGTGGTTCGCGGCAGCGCTACGCAAGCAGTTCACGCGGCGCGGCGTACGTTTCGCCGTCAGCCGCACCGGACTCGTCCACCGCGCCTAATCGCTACCACGCGCGCGGCCGTTGCGGCGCGGCAAGCGGCCGAGCGCGACGTGCGCCTGCGCCAAGTCGTCGGCGAATTCGGCGCTCGATAGATACCGCAGCTCGCCTTCGCGCGGCGTCGTCACCGGATCGCGGCGCGCCAGCGTCGCGTCGGGCCAACCCGGGTGGCACACCCACAGCTCGCCGTCGTGCGCACCGGCGATCATCCGCCGCATCAAGCTGCGATACGGTGTGGCGTCGAAACGCCGCGTACCGGTGAATCCGTCATTCGTCTCGATACCGCGCGCGTTCGCATTGCGCGCGATGCGCCACGACATCACCGACAGACACGCCGCAGCGAATGCCGACGGCCGCCCCAGCGCCCTCGTCAGCGGCACGTGCAGATTGCGCACGTAGGCGCCGACTCGCGCCGCCGCGGCGCACACCGCGTCGCGGACCACCGGCAGTACGTGCACGTGTTGATGACCGTCGATGTGGTCCGGCGGCCGCCCCATCACGCGCATGAACGCGTCGAGCTGACGATCGACCTCGGCCGCGATCGCCGGCGCACGAATACGCCGCAAGTACGCATCGGCCATCACGCGGGCGAGGCCGCGATCGATCGTCAGCGTGACGTGCAGCCCGATGTCGGCGCGATCGGCGAATTCGGCCAGCAAGGGACCTTCGGCGCGAAATTCGGGGAAGTCGACCATGCAGCTCGTCGCCGACAACCGCCCGGCCGCCAACAGTTCGCGTATGCCGCGGCTGACACCCGGCGCGATGCCGTAATCGTCGGCGCACAATACGACCGTCTTTCGTTGCGATTGCTGCATCGTCAGCGCCGCGCGAAGTCGCGCAACAGCTCCACGGTGTGTTCCGGCGCTTCGAGCGGCATCAGATGGCCGATGTCCGGCTCGACGTATCGGCAATCGGGCAGCAGCGACGCGAGATGCGCGAACGCCTGCACCGGCAACGACCCGCGTCTCGCCCGCACCAGCAGTACCGGCGGTCGCACCCGCGGCGCGAGCGCGTAGATGTCGAGGTCGCCGCTCGTCGCGAAGATCGTCGCCTCGACCTCCGGCGCGCATTTGAGTTCGACGCGCCCGTCCGAACGGTCGCGAAACCCTTCCGCGAGATACAGATCGAATGCGCGCGGATGCCACCTCGCGAACATCGGTTTGTCGGCCCACGCCGCGCGCGCCGTCGCGCGCGACGGCCACACCGCCGTCCGACGCCGCGCCTGCGCCGCGATCAGCGGTCGCGGGTCGACGATGCCGCCGCTCGGATCGAGCCGCGCCCGCAGTTCATCGTCGGGATGAATCGGCGGATCGAGCATCGCGATTTGCTCGAACAATTCGCCGTGCAGCGCTTCGGCTGCCGCGGTGACGATGCCGCCGACCGAGTTGCCGATGCCGTAGGCGATGCGGCGATGCCCGGTCTGCGCGAGCAATGCTCGTGCGACCGCGGCGAGATCGTCGACGAATGCGTGCATCGGATACCCTGCCGGCGCCGCCGGCGCCGACGAGTCGCCGTGGCCGCGGGCATCGACCGCGACCACGCGATAGTCGTTCGCCAACGCTTCGGCCACCAACGTCCAAGTCGCCGCGCACATGCCGTTCGCGTGATGCAACAACGCGATCGGCCCGTCGCCGCCCCAATCGAGCGCGGCGATCTCGATACCGTCTCGACCGGTCGCGAAGCGCCGACGCAGCGGTGGTGTCATGGAGTCCTCGTACG
>DASRZO010000356.1:0-2097 GCA_035686405.1 Pseudomonadales bacterium
GCTGTTGCACGAGAGCGCCGATCGCGTCGGGCTCGCGCAGATGTGCGGATCGCTGCCGGCGTTGTTCCTGATCTTGTTCGGCGGCGTCGTCGGCGACCGCTTCGACCAGCGCCGCATCTTGATGGCGTTGCACGTGCTCGCCGCGCTGCCGCCGTTCGCGATGGCGATCATTCTCGGCACGGGCGACCTCGCGTACGGCGTGTTGATCGGCTACGCGTTGATCAACGGCATCGTCGGTGCGTTCGTGCAGCCGGCGCGCGACGCGCTCTTGTCGCGCGTAGCCGGCGACCGCGTGCAACGCACGGTGACGCTGATGATCGCGATGCAATTCGGCGTGCAGATTCTCGGCATCGGCCTCGGCAGTCTCGCCGATCGCGTCGGCGCCGTGCCGTTGATCGCGACGCAGGCGACGATCATGGCGGCCGGCGCGTTCGCCGCGTGGCGCATTCGCGTCGAGCCGTTCGTGCCCGGCGAGCGGCGCCATCCGCTGCGCGAGATCGGCGAAGCGCTCGGAATCGTCGTGCGCTCGGAGCGGATCTTGCCGGTCGTGGTGTTGACGTTCGCGATCGGTCTCTTCTTCGCCGGCGCGTTCTCGGTGTTGATTCCGCTGATCGTGCGCGACGTCTATCACGGCGGCGCCCGGGAGATCGGTTTCGCGTACGTGCTCAACATGATCGGTACGGTCGCGGTGACGGCGCTGCTGCTCGCGCGCGGCGGCGTCGCGCGGCCGGGCCGCGCCGTCATCGTCGGGCTCGCATCCGGCTCGGTGTTGTTGTTCCCGATCGTCTTCGGCGTGTCGATCGAAGTGTTCTATCTACTGATCTTTCTGTGGGGCGCCGGCGGCGGCATCACGATGAGCATGACGCGCTCGATCGTGCAGGAGGCGGCGCCGCCGTCGCATCGCGCCCGCATCATGGCGGTGTATTCGCTCGGCATGATGGGCGGCCTGCCGGTCGGCGCCGCGGCGATGGGCTTCGTGATCCGCGCCTTCGGTCCGCTGAACGCCGCGTGGGTGCCGGTCGTCGGCATGGCCGTCGTCGTCGCGTGGGTCGCGATGACGACGAACCTATGGGGGTTGGTGCCGCACGCGCCGTCGAGCGCGCGTATGATCGCGACGAAATGACGGTCGTTCTCCAGTGCGAAGAGCGGCGACGTTCCAGCCTGTGAACGGCGACGACCGAACGACTTCGGAGAGGGGCGCAGGGGAGGGCATATGGAAGGACGACGCAGTTTCTGGACGTGGGGTTTCGAACGCGACGAGCCGTCCGACGCGGACCGGCGCAAGTTCGCTGCGAGCTGGTCGAAGCGCCTCGGCCGCGCGGTCGAACCGCCGCCGATTCCGAAGCTCTCGGACATTCAGCTGCGCGCGCCGCGCATCTCGATTCCGAGCGCGCTACAGGGTTGGGTGACCGCGGATAAGCACGAGCGCGTCGTGCACACCCACGGCGGCCATTCGCTCGAACTCTTGCGCGCGATGCGCGGCGATTTCGCATCGCCGCCGGACGCGGTCGCGCATCCACGCAGCGAAGCGGAACTCGAAGCGACGATGGCCTGGTGCGACCAGCACGGCTATACGGTGATTCCGTCGGGCGGTCGTACGTCGGTCGTGTGGGGCGTCAACGTTCCGGCCGAATGCGCCGCGGCGGTGACCATCGACCTCGATCGCCTCGACCGCGTGCTCGAGATCGACGCAACGTCGCGGGCGGCGCGACTGCAAGCGGGTATCTACGGGCCCGATCTCGAAGATGCGCTGCGCCCGCGCGGATTCACGCTCAGGCATTTCCCGCAGAGTTTTCCGTGGTCGACGCTCGGCGGGTGGATCGCGACCCGCTCCGGCGGTCACTATGCGACGAACCACACGCACATCGACGACTTCGTCGAATCGACGCGGATGCTGACGCCGGCCGGCTGGTGGGAGTCGCGCCGTTTGCCCGGCAGCGGCGCAGGTCCCAGCCCCGACCGCATCGTGCTCGGCTCCGAAGGCACGCTCGGCATCATCACCGAAGCGTGGATGCGCATTCAGAAGCGGCCGACGTTCCGCGCGACCGCGGGCGTGATGTTCGATTCGTGGCAAGCGGGTTACGAAGCGGCGCGCCA
>DASRZO010000357.1:0-2103 GCA_035686405.1 Pseudomonadales bacterium
TTCGAATCATCCGAGGACTCCCTTTGCTCGTGCGCGCTCGTGGCGGCGCGCTCGTTACGTATCAGAAAAAGTGATGTCGAAAACGCAGGCCGGCGAAGCCTATCAGACCGTACCGGCGCGACGTAGCGCAACATGTAAGCGGCACCTTGACAGCACCCATTGCGCCGCTGGCGTGACGATATGGCGCCGCGGCAGCCCGCCGCCGCTATAGCGCCGCCGCCCGGACCGCCGCTTCGTCGGCGACGATCTGTGCATCGGTGCATGCGACTACCACGCTCGCCGGCCAATCGCGGTCGTAGGCGTGGGAACGCGAGATCCGTCGCAGCGCCGTGCCTTTCGCGCTGCCGAGCAGCGCCATGATCGCCGCGCGCGAATGACGCACGATCGTGCCCGGTCCGACGGTGACGCCGTGGTGCGGTACCTCGGCGAGGTCGCGAAAGCGCGGGAACGTGCCGAGGTTGTCGCGGCGCGTGTGTTCCGACAGCTCGACGACGCGGGTCGTCGCGCCGAGCGCCGTACCCTGTGGGTTGAATGCGACGTGACCGTCGGTCGCTCCGGATGCCAGCAGGAAGACGTCGATGCCGCCGAGGCGTTCGAGCAACGCCTCGTACTCGTCCGGCGCATTCGGGTCCGGTGCATGGACGTTCCGAGCCGGCATCCGCTGCGCCGGCGACACCGCGGCGTTGAACACCTGCCGGATCGCGACGTCGCCGAAACCGCGGCAGCTGTAGTGTGCGTCGGCCGGGCAATACACCCAGCGCTCGCCGCGCGCCTCGACGTACTCGTCCATCATCACGATGTGCAGGTTGCGCAGATCGGTGCTGTGTTCGCCGAAGAGGCGCCCGAGTGCGGCGTACGTCGTGCGCAGCGACCGCCCACCCGGACAACCGAGCGTCGTGGTACCGCGCCGCGCCGCGCGCTCGAGCCGCGCGAGCGTCTCGGCCGCGATGTAAGCGCCGACCGATTCCGGACCTTCGAACACCTGTAGCGGCGTACGGCTGGCGGTCGGAATCGTTCGACTCATTCGCGGAGATCCTGACGGGTTCAATAGGGTGCGGCGACCAAATCGCCGGCGCGATCATAACCCCGCGCGTTTACATTCCAAATTCGGTAGCGGAGACTGCGACGCCCCGCCACGGTGTTAGAAAGCACCCATGTCCGACCGGTCTTTGATCGCCTGCCACGAATGCGACGAGTTGCAACGCGTGCCGGCCAAAGCGATCGGCGCGATTTCGTGTCACCGGTGCGGTGCTCACTTGCACGTGGCCGGTCCCTACGACCTCGGTCGCCCGCTCGCTCTGACGGTGACCGCGCTCGTGCTGTACGTGATCGCCAATACGTATCCGATGGTGATGATGGAAGTGCAGGGCACCCGCATCACGACGACGCTGGCACGTGCGGTGCACGAGTTGTGGCTCAAGGACGTGCAGCTCGTGTCGGCGCTGGTGTTCGTCACCGTGATGGTGGCGCCGCTCGTGCAGATGGCAGCGATGCTGTACGTACTCGTGCCGTTGAGCTTCGACCGCGTGCCGCCGCGCGTCGAATTTCCGCTGCGGTTGTTTCAGGTCGCGCGGCCCTGGGGCATGGTCGAGGTATTCATCCTCGGCATCCTGGTGTCGTTGGTGAAACTGGCGCACATGGCGCACGTGATACCCGGGATCGCGCTGTGGGCTTTCGCCGCGCTCGTCGTCGTGTTCGCGGCGATCGGCAGCACGTTCGATCCGCTGCGCGTCTGGTCGCACATCGGAGACAAGCGGTGAGGGCGATGGACGCCGGGCTCGTGGCGTGCGAAGGCTGCGGGCTGTTGTGTCGCGCGCCGCACGCCGCGTCGATGCATTGCCCGCGCTGCGGCCAACCGTTGCATTGGCGCAAACCGAACAGCCTCTCGCGCACGTGGGCGCTGATCCTCTCGGCGTACATCCTCTATATCCCCGCGAACGTGCTGCCGATGATGACGACGCGCACGCTGCTCGGTTCGCAAGACGACACGATCATGAGCGGCGTGATCTTTCTGTGGAAAGACGGCTCGTGGCCGCTCGCGGCACTCGTCTTCTTCGCGAGCATCACGGTGCCGCTGTTGAAACTACTCGCGCTCACGCTGCT
>DASRZO010000358.1:0-8993 GCA_035686405.1 Pseudomonadales bacterium
CACCGGACGCGACAGCACGCCGGAAGCCATCGCGCCGTTGCTCGAGAAAGTCATCGACGGCTTCGGTGAATTGTTCCGCCAGGTGTCGTTCGAGGAGATCGGTACGTCGACGATTCAATCGCGCGCGCTCGGCGGACTGTCGAACGGCACGCTCGTCTTCTGCATGCCGGGCTCGAAGAACGCGTGTCGCACCGCGTGGACACGCATCCTGCACAACCAGCTCGACGTGAACTTCAAGCCGTGCAACTTCGTCGAGTTGATTCCGCGCTTCGACGAACGCTGACGCGTCAAGCAACGCGCCGCACTCCCCTCGGCGGAATCGGTTAGGCGTAGATCAAACGCGTCAAGAACTCGGCGACGCACGCCGGTTTGTCGGCGCCGTCGATCTCGATCGTGATCTGCTGCTTCAGCTGAATCGTGTTCGGCGCTTTGAGGTCGGCTTCGAGCAGCGTGCGTTCGGCGCGCAAGCGCGAGTTCACCGGCACCGGCGCCGGAAAGCGCACCTTGTCGAGACCGTAGTTGACGCCCATCACGAGCCCGTCGTAGGCGCGCGCGTCGCGCGGCGCGATCGAGCTCGTGAGGTGCGGAATCAGCGATAGCGTGAGAAACCCGTGCGCGATCGTCACCTTGTACGGCGACAGCTTCGCCGAGCGCTCCGGGTCGACGTGGATGAACTGGTGATCCAGCGTCGCGTCTGCGAATAGATTGATGCGCGCCTGATCGACTGCGATCCACTCGCTCTTCCCATCGGACGTACCGATCTGTTTCGCGAAGATGGCGACGGCGTTCTTGGCTTTGTCGGACATGGTCGGGCGTTCCGGCTGGCGAGGTGGGCACGCAGTGTACTGCGACTCGCCGCCCGGCGCGGGGCCGACTGCAGTCCGACATGACATGCGACCGAACGATGCAGTTAGAATCGGCCTTTCTTCGAACGAGCGGGCGAACGCGATGGTCGATGTCTACGTGGTCGGAGCGGCGCGCACGCCGATCGGCGGATTCCAGGGCGAGCTGAAGGCATGGTCCGCGCCCGCGCTCGGTGCACACGCGATCCGCGCCGCACTCGCCCACGCGGCGGTCGACGCGTCCTACGTCGACGAGACGATCATCGGCAACGTCATCGGCGCCGGCGTCAAGCAAGCACCCGCCCGTCAGGCCTCGCGTCTCGCCGGCCTGCCCGACAGCTGCGGCGCAACCACCGTGAACAAGGTCTGCGGCTCCGGTATGAAGACGGCGATGCTCGCGACCGATCTACTGCGCGCCGGCAGCGCGGACATCGTGGTTGCCGGCGGCATGGAGAGCATGACGAACGCGCCGTACCTGCTGACCCGTGCGCGCGCCGGCTTGCGCATGGGCCACGACCAGATCAAAGACGCGATGTTCCTCGACGGCCTCGAAGACGCCGACACCGGGCGCTCGATGGGCACGTTCGCGCAGGACACCGCCGACCGCTACCAAATCACCCGCGCCGAAATGGACGCGTACGCGCGCCGCTCGGTCGAACGCGCGCTCGACGCAACCAAAACCGGCGAACTCGCGCACGAGATCGCACCGATCGGCAGCGGCGACGCGACGGTTGCCGACGACGAGCAGCCGCGCCGCGCGAAGCTCGAGCGCATCCCGACGCTGAAGCCCGCATTCCGCGACGGCGGCACGATCACCGCGGCGAACTCGAGCTCGATCTCCGATGGCGCGTCGGCGCTGGTGCTCGCCTCGGACGCTGCGGTTCGCGCACGCGGTCTAAAGCCGATCGTTCGAGTCGTCGGCCACGCGACGCACGCACAGCATCCGTCCGAGTTCACGACGGCGCCGGTCGGCGCCATCGGCAAGCTGCTCGCGAAGCTCGGTTGGTCGGCCGACTCGGTCGATCTCTTCGAGATCAACGAAGCATTCGCGATGGTGACGATGATCGCGATCCGCGAACTGCACCTCGACGACGCGAAGGTGAACGTCTTCGGCGGCGCCTGCGCACAAGGTCATCCGATCGGATCGACCGGCAGCCGGTTGATCGTCACACTCGCGCGCGCGCTCGAACGACGCAACCTGCAGCGCGGCATCGCGTCGCTGTGCATCGGCGGCGGCGAAGCGACCGCAATCGCGGTCGAGCGGGCGTGACGGCGCCGTCGAGGCGCAGCCGCTGACGTGAGTATTCGGCGCCGTTTCCCTACAATCGCTCGCCAACCGTAAGCCGGTGGTCAACACGACGTGTCGAATCTTCCCGTAATCGTCGGTCTCGGCGGCGTCAACGCTGCCGGGCGCTTATCGTTACATCACGCTTATCGCCGAATGGTCATCGATGCGCTGCCGGCAGCCACCGTCGCCTCGACGTACCGCAGCCTCGCCGGGCTGATGAACATTCACAAAAGCTCCGACGACGCGACGACGCGCGACTACATCAACGCGCACACGCTGGTGCGCAAGATCGAGAGCTTCGACACCACCGCGATCCCGTGGCAGCGCAACGTCACGCTGAGCGCGCCGACCGGTGCGCTGTCGTTCCGAATTCAGCGAAGACAACTGCCCGATCGCACGCCCAGTGACTGGCAGATCAGCGACGCCGGCGACAAGGAAGTGACCGTCACCGTGCAGGGCAAGCTGCACGCGCTGATCGAAGACGTTCGCATCTCGCGCGTGACGTCGGCCGGTCAAGTGCCGACCGGCTTCGACCCCGACAAGTTGTATCAGTCGCGCAACCATCCGCGCGGCCTGGCGTTGACGATCTTCGGCGCGTCCGACGCCGTTCGCTCGCTCGGCATCGATTGGGATGTGTTGCGGCAGACCGTCGAGCCGGATCGTTTCGCCGTGTACTCCGGCAGCGCGATGGGTCAACTCGACTTCGACGGCAGCGGCGGCATGATGCAGTCGGCGTTGATGGGCAAGCGCGTGACGTCGAAGCAGCTCCCGCTCGGCCTCTGCGAGATGCCGGCCGACTTCATCAATGCCTACGTGCTCGGCAGCCTCGGCGCGACCGGTGCGACGATCGGCGCTTGCGCGACGTTCCTGTACAACCTGCGGCAAGGCGTCGAAGACATTCAAAGCGGACGCCGTCGCGTCGTGATGGTCGGCAACTCGGAGGCACCCATCACGCCCGAGATCATCGAAGGCTATCGCACGATGGGCGCGCTCGCGGAAGACGAAGCACTGATGGCGCTCGACGGTCGCACCGACGCACCGGACAACCGCCGCGCGTGCAGGCCGTTCTCCGACAACTGCGGGTTCACGCTGTCCGAAGCGGCGGTCTACACGGTCTTGATGGACGACGCACTTGCGCTCGAACTCGGTGTTCCGATCCTAGGCTCCGTCGGGAATGTGTACGTAAACTCCGACGGCTTCAAGAAATCGATCCCCGGCCCCGGTGTCGGCAACTACGTCACGGTCGCGAAGGCGATGGCACTGGCGCGCCGCTTGATCGGCGAAGACGGACTGCGCCGACGCACGTACTTCCAAGCGCACGGCACCAGCACACCGCAGAACCGGGTGACCGAGTCGCACATCATCAGCGAGCTCGCCGGCGTGTTCGGCATCGAGGATTGGTTGGTCGGCGCCGTCAAGGCGTACGTCGGCCACTCGCTCGCACCGGCCGGCGGCGATCAGCTCGCTGCGATCCTCGGCGCGTGGCAACACGGCTGGATCCCCGGTATCACGACGATCGACCACATCGCCGACGACGTACATCGGGCGCACCTCGAGTTCCCGATGAAGCACACGCAATTCGACCCGACGCAGATGGACGGCGCGTTCATCAACTCGAAAGGCTTCGGCGGCAACAACGCGACTGCGCTGATCCTGTCGCCGACGGCGACGCGGCGGATGCTCGCGCAGAAGCACGGCGCCGCGGCATTGTCCGCGCACGATAAGCGCCACGAGCCGATCCGGCGCGCGATCGACGACTACGATGTCAGGATGAGTCGCGGCGAGGTGGCACCGATCTACCAATTCGGCGAAGGCGTGCTCGAAGGGACCGACATCGCGATCACCGACACGCAGATCAAAGTGCCGGGATACGCGCACCCCATCGATATCGCGGTCGACGATCCGTATCCGGAGATGATCGCGGCGGCGAAGGCCGACGGCCGCCTGTAGTTCGCGACGACGTCCGCCTCGACGTCCGCCTCAATGAACCGTGGAACGCGGCTGGCTGCCGAGCCTGCGCAGGCGCTTGTCGATCTCCGCTTCCCAACGCGTGCCGGCGAATTGCTCGCGTACCGATTCGAGCACCGTCGCCGCCGCCGTGGTGTTGCCGAGCCTGAACCAGAGTTCCGCCCGTTCGAGGTGAAGTGCGCCCTCGTCGACGACGAGTTGCAGTTGGCAATCGATCAGCGCAAGCGCGGCGACGAAATCGCCGCGCGCGGCGAAAATCGCTTTCACGTTGTTGAACATCCGCACCGCGATGTCGTCGGGTGCCGCTGTCGCGAGCGCCGCTGATCCGAGGTGTGAGAGGTTCGCTTCCTTCAGCCAGCGGTCGGTGTCGTCCTGGGTCAGCAGCTGCGCGTTCAGCGGGTCGATCAACACATCATCGGCGCGCAGCAGGAAGTGTCCGGGGAAGTTGACGCCGTGCGTCTGCATACCGAGCCCGCGCCCGACCATCAGATACGGAATGCTCAGCGTGATCGGAATGCCGCGTCGCGTGGTCAATACCCAGTCGATGCGGCTGGGATCGAGCGTCTGCATGTTGTCGGCAGCGCGAAACCCTTGACCGCCGATGAAGCGCGCAAGCGTCGCCGGCGTGGCGCCGTCCGGAACGGTCGCAACGAAGCGATCGCGCAGCTCGGCCAGGTGGCGCCGTACGCCGGGTTCGTCGACGGTCGGCTCGAGCGTGCGAGCGACCAACAGCGCGGCGGCGAGCTCGTCTCGATGCGGATCATCGAGGTAACGCGCCGTCCAACTGGGATCGGGTGCGGTCAGGACTCCGCCTCGGATAGCAGCGAGCCGACGAGCGAGATCAATTCGACTCGGGTGAACGGCTTTGCGAGGGTCGCCGCAGCGCCGATGTAGCGCGCCGTCTCCAAATAGTCCATCGGCCCGACGCGGCCGCCGCCGGACATCGCGATCACCGGGATGTCCGCGCGCAGCGCTCGCATTTCGGAGATCGTCTCGAGTCCTTCTTTTTCCGGCATGATCAAATCGGTGATGACGAGATCGAACGATGCTGTGCGGAACTTTGCGACGGCCTCGCGTCCGTCCGCCGCCGTCGCGACATCATAGCCCTCGAGTTTGAGCATCTCACCCACGACTTCGAGCACCTGCGGATCATCGTCGACGACCAGAATCGCACTCATGAATGTCTTAAATCTCAACGCTATAGAGTTGATTCTAGTTCAAATTCCGACGCACCCCCGGAACCCGCCCGGCCTCAATGCTCGCGCGTCGACGCGAACCGTAGATCGGGCCAACGCTCCTCGGTGAGCGTCAGGTTCGCGCGCGTCGGCGCCAAATACGCGAGGTATCCGCCACCGTCGATCGCGAGGTTCTCCGCGTGTTTGCGGCGGAACTCTTCGAGTTTGCGTTCGTCGTCGGAATAGACCCAGCGCGCGGTATAAACGTTCGCATCCTCGTAGATGCAGTCGGCCTTGTATTCGTCGTTCAAACGGAACGCCACGAGATCGAACTGCAGCGCACCGACAGCGCCGACGACCATTTCATTGCGCGTGATCGGTTTGAAGACTTGAGTGGCGCCTTCTTCGGCCAACTGGGTCAGGCCCCGCTCGAGCTGTTTGGTCTTCAGCGGATCGCGCACGCGAACCCGCCGGAACAGTTCCGGCGCGAAATTCGGCACGCCAGTGAAGCGCAGGTCCTCGCCTTCGGTGAACGTGTCGCCGATCTGGATGGCACCGTGGTTGTGCAGGCCGATGATGTCGCCCGGAAACGCTTCGTCGGCGTGCATGCGTTCGCCGGCCATGAACGTGACGGCGTCGGACACCTTCAGGTCCTTGCCGATGCGTACGTGGTGCATCCTCATCCCTTGCCGATAGCGGCCGGAGCAGATGCGCAGGAACGCGATGCGATCGCGATGCTTCGGATCCATGTTCGCTTGGATCTTGAACACGAAGCCGCTGAACGGCGCTTCATCGGGTTGCACCGTTCGCTCGTGTGCTGCGCGCGGCTGTGGTGGCGGCGCGACATCGACGAAGCAGTCGAGCATCTGCGCCACGCCGAAGTTGCCGAGGGCGGTTCCGAAAAACACCGGCGTCGTCTCGCCGCGCAGATACCCCTCACGATCGAACGTGTGCCCCGCGCCGCGCACGAGATCGATCTGCTCGAGCGCCGGAGCGTAGTCGGCGCCCAGATACGCGCGGGCCGCGTCGGACTCGAGTCCTTCGATCACGGTGAAGTCGTATAGATGATGGCCGTGGCCGCCTTCGTAGCAATGAATGCGGTCGCGCTCGAGATCGTAGACGCCGCGGAAGTGGCGGCCGGAACCGATCGGCCACGTCACCGGCGCACACCGAATGCCGAGGATGCGCTCGATCTCGTCGAGCAACTCGATCGGCTCACGAATGTCGCGATCGAGCTTGTTAATGAAGGTCAGGATCGGGGTGTCGCGCAGGCGACACACTTCCATCAGCTTGATCGTGCGCGGCTCCACGCCCTTCGCCGCGTCGATCACCATCAGCGCCGAATCGACCGCCGTCAGCGTGCGATAGGTATCTTCGGAAAAATCCTCGTGGCCGGGCGTATCGAGCAGATTGACGATCCGGTCGCGATACTCGAACTGCATCACCGACGTCGTCACCGAGATGCCGCGCTCCTTCTCCATCGCCATCCAGTCGGAGGTGGCATGGCGGTCGGACTTGCGT
This sequence comes from Pseudomonadales bacterium, assembly GCA_035686405.1. Classification (GTDB taxonomy): domain Bacteria; phylum Pseudomonadota; class Gammaproteobacteria; order Pseudomonadales; family Azotimanducaceae; genus DATJGR01. The sequence goes on from DASRZO010000358.1 coordinate 6,795, forward strand.
GCCTTGACGGTGCCTGCGAGCTGAATCGCGTTGCCGAGCAGCAACAACTTCTCGGTGACCGTGGTCTTGCCGGCATCGGGGTGCGAAATGATCGCGAACGTGCGTCGCGCGGCGAGCGGCTGTTTCACGGGGGATGACATTGGAAAAAGCGCGCGATTATACGGCCTCACGCACGGTTCGCGCCCGGCCGATCGCGGCGCCGTTCAGCCGGGCTTCGTCCCGCCGAGCGTGATCGCGAGCACCCGCGCGTCTTCGTTGCCGAGTTCCGCAGGGTAATAGTCCTTGCGCAAGCCGATCTCGCGAAAACCGAGCGACGCGTACAGGGCCGCGGCGATGCGGTTCGACGGCCGAACTTCGAGATAGACGACCGTCGCTCCGCGTTGTTCGGCCCGATCGAGCATATGCACGACCATTTGCCGCCCGAGCCCTTGCCCTTGCTGATCGCGCCGCACGCAGACGTTCAGCAGGTGGCCCTCGTTCGCGCCGATCGACAACACGCCGTGCCCGACCAGCTCGCGCTCTCGGATCGCGACCCAGCATTCGTGGCGCGACTTCAGGCAATCACTGAACACCGCGCGCGTCCACGGAAACGCATAGCTGCGGGTCTCGTTTTCGTGCACCTGGTCGAGATCCGCCGCCACCATCGGGCGGAACGTCAACCGAGGGCGTTCTGCGATGCGTTGAGCCATAGCGCCTTTTTGACGTTCGGATCGGCGCGCAGCGCGCCGATCGCAGGTTGCCGCAGCGTCGGCGGCAGTGACTGTGATTCGAGATCGTCCGCCAGCTCCGCCGCCGCGTCGCCGAACAGCACGACGCAGCGCGCGTGCGCCCGTTCCGCCTGTCCGCGCAAGAACGCCCTGAAGGCGTTGCGTGCAGCCGCGACGGAGCGATCGCCGGTCTGCGTCGCCGGCCACCGAAACGCAGTTTGTTGCACCTTCGGCTGCGGCGGCGGCACCCCGTCCTGCGCCGCCTTTTGCTGCAGATCGGCCGACTGCGATGCCGGACGCTGATGCAGCGTCGCGAGCGCAACGGCGATGTCGTGCGCGAGACGTTTGTCGAGCGGGTTGTGCCAACGTCCGACCAGTACCACACCGTCGACCGCGACGCAGTCGAGCTCCGCGCGAAAGTCGACGTCATCCGGCTTCGCGCCGACCGGGGAATCGTTGCTCGGGATCGTCGACGAACGCTCAGCGGGTTTCGCCGGTGTCTCGCGCGCACGCAGGCGCGCCGGCGCCGCCCCGACCGCCGATCGCGTCTTTTCGGCAACGACCGCGGCGCGATCCTTCGAAACGCGCTCGCTCGTCGCGGCCGCGACGGCGTCGTTCGCGGCGTGACCGCGACCGTCGCGCCGCACCCACACTTCGATGCCCATATCGGACAGCGCGCGCTGTTGCGAAATCGTTAGGCCGACCGATGCTTGCGTCATGCCGGCATTCTACCCAACAGGCGACGCGCGCCTAGGCGCCGTTCTTCTCCCGCTCGCGCAATGCCGGTATCGTGTGCCCCCTCGAGCCGAGGCCGCGTATGAAATTTCTCACCGACGACGTCCGCATTACCGGCATGGAAGAAGTCATGCCGCCGGAGGCGCTGATCTCCGAGCTGCCGATCTCCGATGCAACGTCGCAGTTCGTCTTCAACGAACGGCGCGAGATCAGCGACATCATCCATGGCCGAGACCCGCGCCTGATCGTCGTCATCGGCCCATGTTCGATCCACGATCCCGTCGCCGCGCTCGAATATGCGGACCGGCTCGCCGCCGAAATTCCGAAATACCGTGCAACACTGAAGATCGTCATGCGCGTGTACTTCGAGAAGCCGCGAACGACCGTCGGCTGGAAAGGGCTGATCAACGATCCGCATCTGAACAACTCGTACGACATCAATCTCGGACTCAAGACCGCGCGCGGCTTGCTGCGCTCGCTGATCGACAAGCGCGTTGCGACGGGCACCGAATATCTCGATCCGATCTCGCCGCAGTATTTCGGCGACCTCGTCTGTTGGGGCGCGATCGGCGCCCGCACTACCGAAAGCCAGATTCATCGGCAGCTCGCCTCGGGTCTGTCGTGCCCGATCGGCTTCAAGAACAGCACCGACGGCTCCGTACAGGTCGCCGTGGACGCGGTGAAGTCGGCCCATCACCCCCACATCTTTCTATCGGTCACGAAGCAAGGCCGCTCGGCGATCTTCTCCACGTCCGGC
>DASRZO010000359.1:0-4779 GCA_035686405.1 Pseudomonadales bacterium
ATCGCCGAGCGCGATGCGTTGCTCGCCGAGCGCGATGCGGAGTTGAACGAACGCGCCGCGCAGATCGCGCAGCGCGACGCCGAGTTGAAGTTGCGCGACTCCGAGATCGCGACGCGTGACGCGATGGTGTCGCAGCGCGACACGCTGCTCGAAGAGCGCGACAGGGCGATCTCGGAGCGCACTGCCGCGGCGCAGTCGCTGCAGGCGGCGCTCGACGCCGCGCGTGCCGAACTGCGCGAAGCGTTGCAACGACGCGACAGCGACGTGGCCGAACTCGGTCGGCGACTGGCCGACGCGACTGCGGCGCACACCGCGCAGGGCGAAGCGATCGCCGCACGCGATTCGACGATCGCCGCACTGCAACAGCGGGTGGCCGCACTCGTCGCCGACCGGGAAGCCGAGGCATCGCAGTTCGCGGCCAAGCTCGCGACGGCGATGCGGCTCGGTCGCGAAGAAGTCGATCGTCACCGCGCCGAATTCCAAATGATGCGCGACGAGCTCGACGCCGAGCGCGCCCAACACGCCGAGACGCAGGCGGCCGCGGAAGCAGCGGCACAACGCCACGCGGACATCGAAGGCGAGCTCATCGCGCATCGCGCGTCGCTCGATGTGCACGCGACCGCGCTCGAAAATCAGCTCACTGCGATGCACGCGCAAGTCGCGGAACACGAAGCGGCGCGCGGCGCAGACGCCGAATCACTGGCCGCGATGCAACGCGAACTCGCGCACTCGCACGAGCAACTCGCCGCGCTCGAGGCGCAACTGACCGCCGCGCGGGCCGAGCACGCGGCATTCGAGCAACGGTTGGCGCAGGCGCACAGCGACGGGGACGCGACCACGCGCGACGAATTGCTCGCGGCGCGCGAGGCGCACGCGGCGCTCGAACGCGATCACGAAGAGCAGAGCGCGGAACTCGCCGAACTCCGAGAAGAAGTGCGCGACTTGCACACGCGCATCGCGCCGCTCGAATCGTTGTTGAAGCAGCGCGATGCAGCGCTTGCCGAACGCGCGGAACGGATCGACGCGTTGAGCGCGCAGCTGCAGGCGCAAACCACACAGAACGAATCGCAGCAGACCATGCTGCGCCAACGCGGCGAACGCATCGCCGCGCTCGAGCGCAAGGTCGCCGATGCACCGGTGGCGGCGCCTGCCGAACCCGCGGATCGGCGCAGCGAACATCTCGAACAACGGCTCGTCGCGCAGATCGAAAAGAACCGCGAGCTGACGAAGACGATCGAAGAGCGCGAGCGCGACGTCGCGGCGGCGCTGAAGGCGAAGGATCTCAACGAAAAGTCGCTGCTCGTGTTGAAGCAGCAACTCGACGACGCGCGCGCGACCGAAGAACGCTTGGCGACGCAGTTGCGCGAAGCGAAGGCGGCGTCGCAGCGGGCGCCGGAACAGGCGCCCGCGCCGGCGAAGATCGCGATGTCGAAGCCGGCGGGGTTGTTCGAATTGCCGCCGGACCAAGTCGACGAGTTGCAGCAGATCCGCGGCATCGGCGACGGCTTCGAGCGCGGCCTGAACAAACTCGGCATTTATCAGTTCAGCCAGTTGGCCGGGCTGTCGGCGCCGGAGATCGCGTGGATCGAAGCGCATTTGCCGACCTTCCACGGTCGCGTCGAGCGCGACGATTGGCCCGGTCAGGCCGCTGCGTTGATGGCAGCCTCGCAGCACGCCGAATGGTCGCTGCGCGCGCGCGCACCGCTACCGGAGTCGCCGCGCGTCAACTGATCGCGGATCGGTTTACACTCCGGTTCGACCACCAGCGGTTTTCACATTCCGTGTCGGCTCAGCGATCGAAAGGCGTGCGACGCGTCGGATTGATCGGCGACGTCCACGCCGAACATCGGCGGCTCGAATCCGCACTCGAATTTCTGCATGGCGCGAATGTCGATGCGATCTGGTGTACCGGCGATCTCGCCGACGGCGCCGGCGATCTCGACGCGTGTTGCGAGCTTCTCGCCGGCGCGAACGCAACGGTCGTCGCCGGCAATCACGACCGCTGGCTGCTGTCGAACCGGATGCGCGCCGTGCCGCAAGCGCACGCGCTCGACGCCGTTCGCGCGGCGAGCCGCGACTATTTGGAAACGTTGGCGCAGACGCGCACGCTCGAGACCGTCGCCGGTTCGGTGCTGCTGTGTCATGGGGTCGCGGGCAATGATCTGCGCAAGGTGTGGCCCGGATCGGCGCGCATGCCGATCGAACGCAGTTGCGAGCTCGACGCGCTGATCGAGGCGAACCGCGTGCGGTACCTCGTCAACGGTCATCTGCACTATCGGATCATCGTCAACTTCGACGGCCTGACGCTGCTCAACGCAGGAACGCTGCGCGGCGATCATCGCCCTGGCGTATCGATCGTCGACTTCGCCAGCGCTGAGGTCAGCGCGTTCGAATTCGGCGAGTGCGGTTTGCAGCGCGTCGCCGAACGCGCGATGGGGCCGGTCGAGGGCCGGCGCGTCTGGCGCGACACGCAAGAGTTCGACGGCCACTGGACGCCGGTGACCCTGTACGCCGCGTAGGGCCGCCCGGCAAACGGATTCCAGCGTAGTCGAAGGTTTGTGCGCACAAGCTCACGTCTGGCGGCCGCGGATGGTCGGCCTGCGCTGCACGTGGCAGATGCAGCACCAATCGGCGCACTAAACGAAGACCACCGGACCGGTTTGGCACGGAAATCGGGCAATCGAGGGCGATTTCTGGATATACTGCCGCCTCAATCCCATCGGTGAGAACTTCAATGGCGATCAAGCCGAAGACCCCTTCGTCCCCGGAAGCTCGCAAACAGATCGAATTGGACGTCGCGGCGTTTCTGAAGTCCGGTAAGAAGATTCAGCGCATTCCGGCCGGCGTCAGCGGTCAAGACAGCCTCGGTAATCGGAAACAGCTGGTTCTCGGGCCGAGTTCGTCGAAGGCGAAGAAGTAGCGAAACGGACGAATGGCCGGCATCCATGATTACGACCGATACGATGCCGTTGATCTCGCCACGCTGATCCGGCGGCGCGAACTCAGCGCCGCCCAAATCCTCGAAGAAGCCATCCGTCGCGTGGAAGCCGTGAACCCGCGGCTGAACGCATTGGTCGCCGAGTGCTACGCCGCCGCCCGCCGTCGCACGGCGGCGCCGCTGCCCGAGTCGGCACTGGCAGGCGTTCCCTTTCTGATCAAAGACATCACGTACATGCGCGGCATGGCGTGCACGTCGGGCAGCCGGCTGTTCGCGGACTTCGTGCCCGATCACGACAGCGAGATCGTGGCGCGTTATCGCGCGGCCGGGCTGGTGTTGTTCGGCCGCACCAGTACGCCCGAATTCGGCCTCAACGTGTCGACCGAGTCTGTGCTGTTCGGCGCCACGCGCAATCCGTGGAACCTCGCGCGCACGAGCGGAGGGTCGAGCGGTGGTTCGGCGGCGCTGGTGGCGGCCGGCGTCATACCGGCGGCGCACGCGACCGACGGCGGCGGTTCGATTCGCATTCCGGCGTCGTGCTGCGGCCTCGTCGGGTTGAAACCGACGCGGGCGCGCAACCCCCAAGGCCCGGACCTCGGCGAAGGCTGGGGCGGCATGTCGACCGGACACGTGGTGTCGCGCACCGTGCGCGACAGTGCTGCGTTCCTCGATGCGACGCACGGTCCTGCGGTCGGCGACCCGTATTCGGCGCCGCGGTTCGACGGCTCGTTCCTCGGCGAATGCGCCCGGGCACCGCGACGGCTGCGCATCGCGCTCGACATCACGCCGCTGACCGGGGTGCCGGCGCATCCCGACTGCATCGAAGCGGCGCAGCGTGCGGCGAAGCTGTGCGAATCGCTCGGCCACGTCGTCGAAGAGGCATCGCCCGTGTTCGACTCGTTGCTGTTCCGCCAGGCGACCGGGGTCGTCGTGTGTGCGAACGTCGCGAACTCGGTCGATGCACGGCTCGCGAATCTCGGCCGGGCGCTCCGCGCCGACGACATCGAAGCGAACTCGCGCTCGACCGTCGAATACGGACGCAGCCTCTCGGCGCCGCGCTATGCGGCGGCGATGCAGACCATCCATCAGACGACACGTGCGGTCGCACGCTTCCACGAAGACTACGACGTGATGCTGACGCCGACGTTGGTGGCGCCGCCGGTCGAGATCGGCTGGCTCGATACCGCGAGCCTCGACCCGGCGACGTTCGGCGATCGCTTCTCGCGCTTCTGGGGCTTCACCAATTTGCAGAACGCGACCGGCCAACCGGCGATCTCGCTGCCGCTGCATTGGAACGCGGACGACTTGCCGGTCGGCGTGCAGTTCGTCGGCCGCTTCGGCGAGGACGCGTTGCTGTTGCAGCTCGCCTCGCAGATCGAACGCGCGCAGCCCTGGTTCGACCGGCGGCCGACGGCTGCTTAGTCTCGCTCCGACGACGGACGCTTTCCCCGTCGCCATGTTGGGCCTTCCTCGGTCGTGTCGCGCGGGATCGATTCGCCGATCACCAGAAGGTGTGGCTAGCGGAGCGCTTCCGCGTGTCGGACCGTAGGCTAATCGTCGCCTTGACTAATAGTAAGCAATGCTTATCATGTGCCTATGTTTACGTAGGCCGGCGGCGAACCAATGGTGAACGAAATGCGGATAGGCGAAGGGCAGACCGGCGCACAGCCGGCGAACGAACGACCGCCGCACGAGACGCCGACCTTCGGCTTCTTGGTGTCCGACGTCGCTCGGATGTTGCGCGAGAATTTCCGGATCACGGCTCCCGAGTTAGGGCTCACCCTCGCGCAGGCGCGCGTGCTCGTTCAGTTGTCGCGCAACGAAGGCATCAGCCAGGTCGC
>DASRZO010000360.1:0-3431 GCA_035686405.1 Pseudomonadales bacterium
GCGAACTTGGGCGCGATCCAGAACCGCCTCGATTCGACGATCTCGACGATCTCGATCAACGTCGAGAACCTGTCGGCCGCGAACTCGCGCGTCATGGACGCCGACTTCGCGTCGGAAACGGCAGAGTTGTCGCGGACCCAGATCCTGCAACAAGCGGGCGTCGCGATTCTCGCGCAAGCGAACGCGCAGCCGCAGCTGGTGTTGTCGCTCCTGAAGTAACAGGCGCGACGGGTGATCGGACCGGCGTCGTGGTGGATCCACACGCCGGTTCGATAGTCCGTTTGACGTGAGGTCCGTTATGCAAGACGTAACTACGCTTTCAACGCAAGGTACGCGTGCAGTTGCGACGGATGTCAATCGCAAGGATGCGACGACGGTCAACGTCGATCCGATTACGTTGCCGGGATCGGCAACGGCAGGGCAGTCGACCGGCAACAATGTGCCGGCGGCGAACGATGCAGCGGCTGCTTCGCAACACGCGAACGCCGCAACGCAATCACGCGAAGCAGTGCAAAAGGCCATTGCACACCTCAACGACTACGTGCAGTCGGTGCAGCGGGATCTGGAGTTCTCGCTGGACGAAGGGACCGGAGCGACGGTCGTGCGGGTTGTCGATCGGACCACCAAGACGGTGATTCGACAGATCCCGAGCGACGTCGCGCTGCGTTTGGCACGGAACTTGAAGCTTCAGCAATCGTACTCGCAAGGGTACGGAGCGGAAGCAAAGGCGGAGTCGCACGACTCCGGCGCGCTGGGGCTCATCAATACCCGGATCTAACGCGGCAACGCTGCCGCGCGAACCGGGCGGTCATTGACGGAACGCCGCGCCGATACGGACATCGGCGCGGTGATCCACTGACAGACGCAACACTATGGCCATTCAATCTCTCGGAATCGGTTCGGGTCTCCTGACGTCGGATCTGATCGACAAGATCGTCGGTGCGGAACGCAGCGATACCGACACCCGAATGACGACCAAGAAATCCGAACTCGACGCGAAGATCTCGGCGTTCGGCGCGATCCAGAGTTCGGTCGACGCGCTCAGAACCGCGGCGAAGGCGCTCGGCGATTCGTCGACGCTGCTCGTGAATACCGCGACGTCGAGCGACTCGTCGGTCGCGGCGACCGCGACGAACAAAGCGCAGCCGGGTGTCCACACCGTGGAAGTCAGCGCGCTTGCGCGTGCGCACACGCTGCTCAGCAAACAATTCAACGACGTCTCGTCGGTGGTCGGCAGCGGCACGCTGACGTTCAACTTCGGCACGACGACGCTCGCGAACGACGGCACGTATCAATCGTTCACCGCCAACCCGTCGCGACCGAGCGCGAGCATCGTCATCGACGACTCGAACGACACGCTCACCGGCGTGCGCGACGCGATCAACGCCGCCGACATCGGCGTGACGGCGAACATCGTCAACGACGGTACCGGCTATCGGCTCGTACTGTCGTCCGACAGCCTCGGTGCGTCGAACAGCATGCAGATCACCGCGACCGAAGGCACGACCGCGGGTCTCTCCGCGATCGCATTCAACGCAACGGCGAGCACGCCGGATACGAACATGACGCAGACCGTCGCGGCCGCAGATGCACAAGCGACGATCGACGGAATACCGGTCACGCGCACGACGAACTCGGTCAGCGATGTCGTCACCGGCTTGACGTTCAACCTACAAGCGCCGAACGCCGGATCGCCCGCGGTCATCACGGTCTCGCAGGACACGTCTGGCATCGGGACGAAAATGCAGGCATTCGTCGATCGGTTCAACGACGTGCGCGCATTGACCGACAAATTGACGGCGTACGACGCGACCAACAACCAGCCGTCGCTGCTGACCGGCGATCCGACGGTCTTGTCGATCCGCAATCAGCTGCAGCGCCTGCTCGCGACGTCGATCGGCGGCACCGGCAGCGTGAAGTCGTTGGTCGACCTCGGCGTCACGTCCGACCAGGACAATCAGTATTACCTCGTGCTCGATCAATCGAAGCTGCAGTCGGCGCTCGCGAACGATCCGTCCGGTGTGCAGGCGCTGCTCGCCTCGCAATCGAGCGCGTCCGATCAGTCGATCAACGTCGTCGGCTTCACGAACAAGACGAACGCCGGCAGCTATGCGGTGAACGTCACGCAGCTCGCCACGCACGGCACGCTCGCCGGTGCGTCGCTCGGCGCCGGCGCCTTCGCGCCGATCACGATCGGCGACACGAACGACAACCTGTCGGTCTCGATCGACGGCGTCGCGTCCGGCACGATCGCGCTGACCCACGGGACGTATGCGAACGGCAACGACCTCGCGAAGGAAATTCAAACGCAGATCAACGCCGACAGCACGCTGAAGGCGGCGAACGTGACCGCATCGGTGGCGTTCGACGCGACGGACAACCACTTCGCGATCGCATCGACGCGTTACGGCTCGACCTCGAGCGTCGGCATCAATTCGGTCGATAGCGATACCCTGGCGAACCTCGGATTCACCGTCGCTGCGCCACAGGCGGGCCTGAACGTCGCCGGGACGATCAACGGCGTGGCCGCCACGGGCAACGGCCAGTTTCTCGTCGCACCGAACGGACCGTTGCCGGCGCTGTCGGGCTACGTCCAAGGCGGCGTCGTCGGCGACTTCACGACGCCGCTGACGATCGACGCCGGCAACGACAACTTCGCGGTGCGGGTCGACGGCGTCGCGTCTGGCACCATCACGTTGACCGACGGCACGTACACGAGCGGTGCGGCGCTCGCGACGGAAATTCAGACGAGGATCAACGCCGATAGTGCGTTGGCCGCAGCCGGCGTGTCGGTGACGGTCGCGTACGACGCGGGCCAGCGCCGCTTCACGGTGTCGTCGGCGTCGAAAGGCATCGGCTCGTCCGTGGGTTTCACGAACATCGCCGCGGGCGTCACGACGGCGCTCGGCTTCGGCGTCGGCGTCGGTACGAACGGGCGCGACGCTGCAGCCGTGGCGGACCCGAGCGCGGGTATGTCGATACAGATCAGCGGCGGTCCGCTCGGCGACCGCGGCACGGTGACGCTGGTGCGCGGCGTGATGAACCGAGTCGATCAGACGCTGACCAACGCCGTTTCGACCGGCGGCGTGTTCGACACGCAGCTGCAGAGCTTCGACGCGCAAGAGGCGTCGCTCGCGGCCGACCAGGACGCGTTCGACAAGCGCATGACCGCGTTGCAAACGCGATTGCAGACGCAATTCGCCAATGCGGATGCGTTGATCTCGACGTTGAACAACACGTCGACGTACCTGAGCCAGCAATTCAACTTGCTCAACGGCGCGACGAGCTCGACGAAGAAGTCGTAGTGAATCGCGATGCGCTCAAGTTTCCCGCGCGACTGCCGTCATGACGGATAACGGTGCAGACGTCACCCAAGGTGTGAGAACGAACGTGAATCACGGAGCCCAGGCGTACAGCCGCCTCGACATCAG
>DASRZO010000361.1:0-5766 GCA_035686405.1 Pseudomonadales bacterium
CGCGCGCGATCGGCTCGAGATTTATGCGAACGCGTATCGCGGTCGCCTGCGCGAAGCGCTGAGCGTGGAATACCCGGTGACCAAGGAAGTCGTCGGCGGCAGCCCCTTCATCGATTTGTTGGACGCGTACATCGACGCGAACCCGTCGACCTCGTTCACGTTGCGTGGGTTCGGGGCGAAACTCGGTGCCTTCGTCGAGTCGAATACGGATCTCCGCGATAGAGCGTTCATCGCCGAACTCGCTGCATTCGAATGGGCGCTCGCCGACGCGTTCGACGCGCGCGATGCCGGCGTCGCGACGGTCGCCGAGCTCGCGGCAATACCGCCGGAGACCTGGCCGACGCTCGAGCTGCTGCCGCATCCGTCGGTGCGTCTGGTCGACCTGCGCTTCGATACCGTCGACGTCTGGAATGCGGTGCGCGCGGGCGGTGCAGCGCCTGCACCGCGACGTTTGACGGCCGCAGGCGCGTGCCTGGTATGGCGCCAAGCGCTCACGACCGTCTTTCGCACGATCGAACGCGCCGAGCGCGACGCGTGGGAAGTACTCGCGGCCGGGGGCTCGTTCGCCGCGATGTGCGACGCGTTGCTCGAAACCTCGATTCCTGCAGAGGTGCCGCTGCACGCAGCGACGATGCTGAAGAACTGGCTCGACGCGGGCCTGGTCGAAGCGCTGCGTCCGACTTAGTCGATCGTCTGCCGAACCCCGCGCGGCACGCGCCGGTTCGACGCTTCGGCGTGGGCGTCTGCGGCGCGGGACGGTGCGCCGCGCTCCAGTAGTGGCAAGTCCGCCTTGAGGCGCGGCGAGTGTAACGCGACCGACTCTATGCGGGAACGTCCGCCACCCACGCGCCGATCAACCAACGCGACGCGGCGATCTGCACAGCGACCGCGTTGCCGCCGCGTTCGGCCGTCTGCTCGAGCCAGGTTTTCGCGGCGTCGGCAGAGTCGAATCGTTTCGGAAGAATCGCAACCGCGCGCACGCCCGGGAAGATCGCGTGCGCTGGCGGCGGCCCGGAGAGGCTGCGTGCGGCGAACATGCCGCGCACCATGCCGTCGGCGCCGGTCATTTCATGAGTGACGAATCGCATCGAAGAGTTCCGGCTAGTTGCGGGCCCCGGGGACATCCCACGGCCCGTTGCCGGTGATCTTAATGCCTTTGTCGAGGAGATATTGCATCAGCTGCGAACGCGCTTCGTCGGCACTCGCGAACGGACCTTCGTTCGTACCTTCGCGCGTGGTGAAGTACCACTTGCCGTCGACGACGAAGTAGCGGTCGCTGCGAAAGCGATTGAGTTCCTTCGGGTCCGACTCGCGTTTCATCGCACGCCTCCGAACTGCGTAGCGAGTGTATCGGACCGGTTCCGCGCGTATCGTCGATCAGGCGCGAGCGCACCGAGAGCGCGATCACAAAACGACCGATCGCTTAGGTCCGATGCACTCGCGAATTTACCGAAAGCGAGGGGTCGATATGAATACGCCGTTCTACAACGAAGGCAGCCGCGCGCTACAGGATCGCTTCGACAGCCGACGGCTGGCGGATCGACTCGAGCAGGTGACGTTGCGCCGGGCGTTCACTGCTGACGACAGAACGTTCATCGAAAAGGCGCCGATGTTCTTTCTCGCGACTGCCGATGCGTCCGGTCGGCCGGATTGTTCGTACAAGGGCGGCATACCGGGATTCGTGTGCGTCGTCGACGACGTGACGCTCGCGTTCCCGAGCTACGACGGTAACGGCCAATTCCGCAGCATGGGGAATCTCACGATCAATCCGCACGTCGGCATGTTGTTCATCGACTTCGAAGCGACGAAACGCATGCGCGTGAACGGTGTCGCGTCGGTCGACGATGCGGATCCGTTGCTCGCGCGCTATCCGCAAGCTGACCTCGTCGTGCGTGTCCGCGCCGAAGAGATCTTTCCGAACTGCCCGCGCTACATCCACAAGATGCAGATGACGGAGTTGTCGGCCTACGCGCCGCGGCCGAACTACTCGCCGCCGGTACCGGCGTGGAAGGAGATGGACGCGTTCAAGGGCCACCTTCCGAAGAAATAGGTCCGAAGACGTGGGCGTCGAGAAAGCGAACGTCCGATCGAGTGGGCCTCCGGTGAGTTGCCTTTCGGTGCCTAAACGATTGCGTTAAGGTGTGGCGGCTGAAGCTTTTCGACAGCTTTTCGGAGGGGACCGGAGATGGCGAAGTTCATGGAGCCGCTCGGCGGCTACACGTATGCGTTGCTGCGGATCGTGACTGGACTGCTGTTCATGTTTCACGGCTCACAGAAACTGTTGGGGTGGCCGCTCGAGCCGATGGCGGGGTTGCCGGCGTGGATCACGTACATTGCCGGACCGATCGAACTGATCGGCGGTACGCTCGTGGCGATTGGGCTGCTGACGCGTTGGTCCGCGTTCCTGTGCAGCGGTTTGATGGCGGCCGCCTATTGGCTCGCACACGGCTCGAAGGCGTTCTTTCCGATCTTGAATGGCGGCGAGCTCGCGCTCGTGTTCTGCTTTGCATTTTTGTACATCTCGTCGCACGGCCCCGGCATTTGGAGCCTCGACAAGTTGCGCGGTACCGTCTGAACAGACGACGGCGGCCGCGCCTTCGCGCGGCCGTTAGCGCTCGAGAATCGGGTTAGATCTGAATCGTCGGTGCGCGCGGCGGTGCCGGAGAATCGGCCGACGAACCGGACGCCGGTGCGTGCAGCTTCACGGTGCCTTCGAGCGCGCCGGCGAGGTCGAGACGGAACGGCACGAGCATGCCGTCGACTTGACCGAGCCAAATCGTCGCGTCGATGCGCTCGTGGTCTTTGCTGTTCACTTCGAACGTGCAGCGCTGGGTCGCGCCGTCGGCCGACGTCGGCAACGACTCTTGGTGGGTCAGCTTCAGCGAGAACGGGTCCTTGCCGTTGTTGACCTCGGTGCCCGCGGACGCGCAATCGCGCGACACGAACAAGGCCGACAAGAGGTCGAGGCTCGTCAGCGGGCTGGTCGATTTCGTGTGGCCGTTTTTCACATACGTGAGCTGGCCGCCCGTGTACGTGACTTCCTTGATCTTGTCCCGCGCGCGCTCGACGAACCGGTAGGCCTCGTTGATCGGACCGCTGTCCGCGAGACGCCCGGCCGAACTGAATACGCCTTGCCACTGCGTCACGAAATTCATGACACCGACCGTCCACGCCCTGCCGTTGATCTCGTAACGCGCGTCGTCCTTGTCGATCTTGATCTCGGCACCGCCGACTTTCGCGCCGCCGACGAAAGCGTCGTATCCGAGCGTCGTCTGCTCTGCCCACGTGGGCGCGGCGGCGAGGAGGAGGGCGGCAACCAATGGGCGTCGCATGGCGTCAATCGATCCAAAAATGGAGGGAAAGTGAACGCAAAATGGACTACGGACCCGGCCGTGTCAATCGGAAATTCCCGAAAAAATCGACCGTATTCAGTTCGCGTTCAGGTCCTTGAAACGCCGTTCGGCCATTGCGGCGGCGCGGAAGATCGAGCGCGCCTTGTTCATGGTTTCCTTCCACTCGAGGCGGCCGATCGAATCGGCCACGACACCGGCACCGGCCTCGATGTAGATCGTCCCGTCCTTGACCACGGCGGTGCGGATCGCAATGGCGGTGTCCATGTTGCCGTTCCACGCGAGGTAGCCGACGGCGCCGCCGTAAATCCCTCGTTTGACGGGTTCGAGTTCGTCGATCAGTTCCATCGCGCGGATCTTCGGCGCACCGGACAACGTGCCGACCGGTAGCGTCGCCCGCAGCACATCGATCGCGGTGGCGCCTTCCTTCAGCTTGCCGACGACGTTGCTCGAGATGTGCATCACATCGGCATAGCGTTCGATCACGAACCGCTCGGTGACCTCGACGCTGCCTGTCTGCGCGACGCGGCCGACGTCGTTGCGGCCGAGATCGATCAACATCAAGTGCTCTGCTATTTCCTTCGGGTCGTTCAGGAGTTCCTCTTCCATCGCCTTGTCTTCGGCGTCGGAATGACCGCGCCGCCGTGTACCGGCGAGCGGCCGATTGACGATCACGCCATCTTCGACGCGCGCGAGGATCTCCGGCGAGGAACTCACGAGATGGAAATCCTCGAGATCCATGTAATACATGTACGGCGACGGATTCAGGCTGCGCAGTGCGCGGTAGAGGTTGATCGGTGCGGCGGAGAACGGTATCGACATTCGCTGCGCGAGTACGACCTGCATGACATCGCCGGCGACGATGTAATCGCGGATGGTCTCGACCGCGGCCATGAATTTCTCTTGGCCGAACTCCGAGACGAAATCGTTCTCTTCGATCAGTTGGTTCGCGCTCGACGACGGGATTTCCGGTACCGGACCGCTCAAACGGCGAGCGATCGTCTGCAGCCGCTCTCGGGCCGCAGTGAACGCGTTTTGTGTAGTCGGGTCCGCGAGCGTGATGAGTTGCATCTGACCCTTCAGATTGTCGAAGACGATCACGTCGTTCGACACCATCAGCAGGATGTCCGGTGTTCCCAACGAATCCGGTGGGGCGCCGCCCGCCAGCCGCTTCTCCACGTAGCGAACCGTGTCGTATCCGAAGTAGCCCACCAAACCGCCGTAGAAGCGCGGTAGGCCCTCGACCGGCGCGACGCGATGGCGGTTCAGGAACGTCTCGATGAAGTCGAGCGGATCGTCGCTGTCGACCTGCTCGACGACCTTGCCGTCGGTGGTGACCGTGATGCGCTCGCCGGACACCTTCAACACGGTTCGCGCCGGCAGCCCGATGATCGAGTAGCGACCCCACTTCTCTCCGCCATGCGCCGACTCGAGTAAATACGAGTACGGTCCCTTCGCGAGCTTGAGATAGGTCGAGAGCGGCGTGTCGAGATCGGCGAGCACCACTTCGACCACCGGAATGCGCTTGTAGCCCTCGGCGGCGAGCCGATCGAACTCGTCCGGTGTCATGGCGGCGACGGTGGTTGGAAAAGGGCGGGCAGGCTAAAGGAGCGCGATCAGGGAATCAATGACGCCGTCGGCGCCGAGCTGCTCGGCGGGCGTCCCATGGTTGTAGCCGTCGCGTACGCAAACGACCGCGCAACCCGCGGCGCGCGCCGTTTCGACGTCGGTTGCCGAATCGCCGACGAAGAGCACGTCGCGCGCGGCCACATGCATCTGCGCGCACGCAAACAACGCCGGCTCCGCGTCCGGCTTGCGCTGCGGCAACGTGTCGCCGCCGACGACCGCGGCGAAGAAGGGCCGCAAGTGCAGCGCGACCAGCAATTGTTCCGACAGTGAACCCAGCTTGTTCGTCACGACCGCGAGCCGGGCGCCGCGCTGCACGAGGCCGTTCAAGGCGTCGACTACGCCCGGATACGGCCGGGTCGCGTCGGCGATGTGCGCGCGATAGTGCTCGATGAACGCGTCCATCGCTCGCGCCATCGTTGAACCGTCTGGAGCACCGGTCGTGGGATCGAGGTGCGCGAGCGCACGTTCGATCAACACCCTCGAACCGTGCCCGACCCAGTGCCGCGTCAGTGCTTCGTCGACCGTCGGGCGGCCGATGCGCTGCAGCGCCGCGTTCAGCGCGCCGGTGATATCGGGCGCGCTGTCGACCAGCGTACCGTCGAGATCGAAGAGATATCCGGCGTAGCGTCGACGCAGGACGGCAGGCTCAGCCGGCAAGCGCGCGCCTCATCGAGGCGATCGTCGCGGCGTAGTCCGGGGTGCCGAAGATCGCGGAGCCCGCGACGAACGTATCGGCGCCGGCGCGCGCCGCCGCAGCGATGTTGTCCGGCTTGATACCGCCGTCGAT
>DASRZO010000362.1:0-5010 GCA_035686405.1 Pseudomonadales bacterium
CCAGTCAACTGTTCGGGCTTTGAAAGAAAACCTGCGCAGCGATCTCGCTGTAGAACGGACTCCCATTACGAGGTGCCATGGATGGACGATCTACTGCGCAGGGCTCTAACGCTATCCCGTATCTTAGACACAATGGATGTATTCACGGCGTGTCCGGCGCAACGATTCACCGTGCCGACACCGCCTCGACGTCTCGACATGTAGGCCTCACGACACGAGCAGTCGGTCGATCGCGTCGAACAATGCGTCCTTCACCGTCTTGGCGGACTTGCCGACGAGATCCGGCCGCGACTTGCCGAGCGTCACCCACGCGCCGAGGCACAACGTGACGATCTGGAACGCGCGCTGGCGCGCGTCGGCCGCATCGACGCCGGCGATGTCCGCCACGAGCGCCGCGTAGTGGTCGGTGAGCCAGGCATACCAGTCGTCGCGCCGCCGCCGCGAATCGGCGTTGCGCGCCAGATACGCGAACGCTTCGAAGCTGAAGGCGTCGCTCGAGTGCGCAATGTTCTCGAGGTGAGAGTCGACGAGTCGCGACAGCCGTTCGCGCGGCGTACCGCCCGGGCGCAGCAGAATCGCTTCCATCGCGCGCCGATAACCGTCGAATGCAACGTCGTGGATCGCGCCGATCAGCTCTTCCTTCGTCGGGTAGTAGTGGCGCAGCGTGCTCTGCGAAATACCGGCCGCTTTCGCGATGTTTTCTTGCGACGCTTCGGCCATGCCGCGCTCCGCGATGATCGATCGCGCTGCGTCGTGGATCGATTGCAGCGTGCGTTCGCCTTTCGACGACCGAACGCGGCGCGGTTCTGCCATGACGACCCCGCTGTCGTTGTGCCTTCGCATGCTACCTGACGGGTTCACGATCGACGCACCGGACCGAGTCCGCGTTCGAGGACCGGCGCTCGGTTCGTGGGACACGCTGCGGCTCCGCGTCAACGTGCTGCGGCGACGCCGGTCAACGTCATCGCGCCGAGGACGAAGGCCGCGAGAAAGACCGTCTCGCCGACCATCAGCGCGATCGGCCGCACGCCGACGTCGGCGAGTTGCTTGAACGACGTCTTGATGCCGAGTGCGGCGATCGCCGCGACGAGGCACCAGCGGGACGCGTCGTTCGCCGCGTCGACGAGCGAGCGCGGCAAGCCGAACGCGCTGTTGAGCACGACGAGCACGACGAACGCGAGCAGGAATCCGGGCAACGCCACCGCGCCGCCGGGACCGTGTCGGCGGCGGCGGTAGTGCAACACGAACAGCAACACCGTCGGTACCAACAACGCCACACGCGTGAGCTTCACCACCGTCGACACTTCGCCGGCGTGGTCCGAGATCAGATAGCCGGCGCCGACCACCTGGGCGACGTCGTGGATCGTCGCGCCGAAGAACACGCCGGCCGCGGTGTCGCCGAGGCCGAGCGCGTGCACCACGATCGGGTACAGCACCATCGCAATCGTCGACAAGACCGTGACGCCGACGACGGTGACGATCGTGTCTTCTTCG
Source organism: Pseudomonadales bacterium (assembly GCA_035686405.1). Lineage (GTDB taxonomy): Bacteria > Pseudomonadota > Gammaproteobacteria > Pseudomonadales > Azotimanducaceae > DATJGR01. The sequence goes on from DASRZO010000362.1 coordinate 1,495, forward strand.
TGTTTGGCGTGCGTCGGCATCACCGCTGCGACGGCGAGCGCCGCCGACGCACCGCAAATGGCGACCGCACTGCCCGACAACAAGCCCTGTTGGCTGCGCAACTTCAGCATCCGCGCGAACAACCACCCGAAGCCGATCGTCGCCGCGATCGCACACGCGACGATCGCGAACGGCGCCGCCCCGAGCGCCGTCACCTGGCCGACGCTGATCCGCACGCCGAGCAGCGCGACGCCGACGCGCAAAACGGTCCGCGCCGTGAATTCGATGCCGGGACGGCAGCGCGGGTCGTCGATCAGGAAGTTGAACGCGGTGCCGAACAGGAGCGCGTACAACATCACCGGACCGCCGTAGTGGTCCGCGAGAAAGCGCGCGGCGAGCGCGACGGTCGCGCAGATCAGCGCGCCGGGCGCGATCGCGCGCAGGCGGCCGGGGGCCGGTTGCGCAGTCGCCGATACGTTTGCGGTCATCGCAGATCGCCCCTTTTAGTCGAACGGCACGTCGTCGATCGGCAGCCGTTTCGGTCGGCGGCGCGCGCTGCGCCGCCGAGTCGAACCGTTAGGCCGCCGCGGCGAGTTTGCCGCCGACGCTCGAAACCCGTTCGCCGTACCGCGTTTCGGGAAAGTAGTCCCACACCGCGTGATGCTGCGTCGCGACGTTGTCCCACATCACCAGCGTATTCGGTTCCCAGTGCACGCGGCATTGGATCTGCGGGCTCGCCTCGATGTGGTTCAACAGCATGTCGAGCAGGTAGCGGCTCTCGCGCTCCGTGACGCCGCGAATGCGCGTCGTGAAACCCCGATTGACCCACAGGATCGGCTTACCGGTGTTCGGATGAGAGACGACGATCGGATGCACGAACACCGGATATTGCGTGCCGGGCTTGGGATCGACGCCGTAGCCCGCCTTCCACGGCAGCGCGCCGTCGTGCACGGCGGAGAGGTTCGCGATCAGCGCCTTGACCGGGTCCGACAACGTCTCGTACGCACGATTCATGTTCGCGAACAAGGTGTCGCCGCCGCCGTTGCTCGGCGTCTGCGTCACGTACAAGAGCGACGTCGCGATCGGCGTCTCGTCGCACGAGACATCGGTGTGCCAACCCTCGCCGATCGCGAACTTCGAGTTCGCATCGTTCTTGATCGGAATGACGTCGGGATCGGGCCCGGTCGCCAGCGCGTGCCGGTGCAGCACGCCGGAACCGAAGCAGCGGCCGAGCCGTTTGTGCCCTTCCCGCGACAAACGCTGATTTCGGAAGACCAGGACCATGCGCTCGTCGAGCGCGGCTTTGATCGCGGCGATCGTTTGCGGCGTCGCCTGTTCGAGGTCGACGTCGACGACCTCGCTGCCGATGACCGGGGTCAGTTGCCGTAGTTCGAGTTGCATGCGGGTCTCCTGCGCAGCGAGCGTCGTCGATCGAAGACGGCGCCACTGTATCGACACAAAATAGCTTAATCAAGTTGTTTTAACAGCTCGTTCAAGCAGTGTTGGACAACCCCTCGACACGCGATCTCGGCGCTTCCGCTCGGGTCGGATATCCGGACGCGAATGCGGCGGCCGCGAGATATCGCGCGGCGTTCCGCCGCGTCGACCGGGTCACGCTTTCACAAGCGCCGCGATGCCTTCACAAATGCCGCGCAGGACCCGCAAGCGCTCGCACAGTGCCCACAAGGTCGGAACACGTGCGTTATGTCACGCCCCTACGATGCCGCGACGTTCGCAGTTCGTTCGAGGTGTCGCGTGTCGAGGGTTCGGGTCGCAAGCGCCGCGTGTGTCGTCGCGCTGCTCGCCGGTTGCGGCGGCGGCGCCGGCGGCGGCGCCAGCGGCGGCAGTTCGGCGCCGCCGGTCGCGAGCGGCAATCCGGCGCCGGGCGTCGCATCGTTCACGCTGAAGGATGTCTCGGTCGCGCCGTATGCGGTGTGGAACGACGACGTCGATCACCCGATCACGGTCACGGCGCGCACCGCCAACACGACCGGGAACATTCAACTGACGCTCTCGTATTTCGACGGCCTCGTCGGCGGCAGCGGCGCGCGAATCACGGCGCCGATGTACGACGACGGCACGCACGGCGACGCCGTCGCCCACGACGGCGTGTGGACGTTGACGTTCGCGCTCGGCATCGCACCGCCGACGGCGTTGCGGCTGTACGACGGTCGCGTCGATGCCGTTTCCATTTCGATTACCGCGGCATCGGGCGACGCGACCGTGCCGCCGGTCAATTCGATCGACGCGAACGTGGACCTCGCGATCGTCGACCGTGCACTCGAGAACGACTATCCCGTCCGCGCGATCGATGCGCACACGCAAGCGACCGACACGCTCGTCAACATCGTCGATCCCGCCTTCGACGAGACGCATCTCGAACGGACGCTGCAGACGCTGTACCGCCTCATCCCCGGCGATCCGTTCGACTTCGCGGTGCTGTTCCGCACGCGCACGACCGGCGACGGCGTGCCGCGTTCGGTCGGCGTGAAGAACAACGTCGGCGGCATCAACGTCAGCGCGTTCGACTACACCGCCAACTACGGCAGCGCCGGCCGCTTGCAGCAGGTCGTCTATCAGAACGCCCACGTCCTCGGCCTCGAGACGAACCACGAGATCGGCCATCGCTGGGCCGCGTATCTGCACGCGCCGGCGCTCGATCTCTCGCTGCCGACCGGCTTCCACTGGGGCCCCTCGAACCACGTCGGGCAAATGGGCAACGGTCCGTATCTGCAGGAGGAAGCCGGCGGCTATCGCATCACGAACGCCGACGATTCCCAGAATTTCGTCATCAATGCGTTCTCGAATCTCGAGCTGTACTTGATGGGTCTCGCACGGCCGGACGAAGTCCAACCGCTGCGCTTCGTCACCGATCCGTCGGTCGATGTGCAATTCGGCGCGCTGTTACCGGCGGCGTCGACGCGGCTCGTGACGATCGACGACATCATCGCCCTGTACGGCGAACGCGCGCCGGCAATGGACGCGAGTCAAAACGCGTTCACCGCGGCGTTCGTCGTCGTCTCCGATCGTCTGTTGACGCAGCCGGAATGGACGCTGTCGTCGCACATCGCCCACTACGCGGGCGGCGCGTCGCTCGGCGGTAAACGCAGCGGCGGCCTCTTCGATGCGCTCGATCCGCCGTCGTTCAGTGCCGCGACCGGTCATCGCGCTTCGCTCGAAACGACGCTCCCCGTCTTCTAGAACTTCGCTGTTCGCGACGAAACGCATCGGCGCCGCCTTCCCCGGGGCGCGAGCAAACGAGACGCGTTCACCGCCACTGCATCGGGTTCTTCCCTTTGGCCGCTGGTGAACCGATACGCGGCCGAGGCGCGGCGTTCGGGTCGCGGGAACCTCTCGAGGCATGGATGCCGAGAGGGAGCTTACACGGACGTACTTGCAGCGTGTCCCGCGAATCGACGATCGCGCCTCGGACGCGCTCCGTCCGCGGCACCGATTTTTCCTTCGACGAACGTCTCGAAACTGAGTGCGCGATTGAGTTCGACCACTCTTTTTCAGCGTGCCGACCGCTGACGGATC